>JANYAN010000323.1 GCA_025361305.1 Burkholderiales bacterium | reverse complement strand
CTCGACACGGCGGCGTTCAATACGCTGGTCAAGACCGCGTCGGAGTTCGTGCGGCGGCATGAGCAGCAGTTGCACGCCACGCTGCACCAGCAGATCGACATCACGCACGCCGGCGGGCACGTGTGCGTCTCGCTGGACATTGAACCGGATGAGGAAAACCCGTCGGCGAAGCTGCGTGCGGTGGATGCTGGCGACGCGGTGCTGGCCGAAGTGCGCGTTGCACCTTCATTCAAGCTCAGCCGGGCCAGTGCGACTGCGTGGGCGGCGGCGGGTTTCAGCCCGGATGCGGTGCGCAATCAGGGACGCTGAGTGATCTCCAGCTACGGGTTGCTGCTGATTCCCGCGACCGCGCGACCTGGGTCGCATTCGGTATCCAGGCTTGCCTGAACAGCGTACTGCCTTACACGCTGATCGCCTGGGCGGAGAAAACTGTGAACTCGAGCCTGGCGACGATGCTCAACGCCCTGTCGCCGGTCTTTGCCTACATAATGGGCCGCATGCTGGGCGCGCCCGAAACAGCTGGCTGGGTCAGGTTGTTGGGCGTCACGCTGGGGCTGAGCGGTATTGCGCTGATCGTGGGGGCGACTGCGCTGCACGGGCTCGGTGACCAAGTGCTTGCCCAGCTTGCCATCGTATTGGCTTCGGTATGCTACGGCGGCGCCGCCTTGTTTGGCCGCCAGTTCAACCGGCTCGACCCCATGTTGCCGGCCACTGGCTCGCTATTGTGCGGCGCGGCTGTGCTGATGCCGCTGAGCATGGCCGTTGACCGGCCATCGCCACGCCCACCAGAGCGAAATACGCCCACTCGGGTGCTTCGGTGACGGTGAGCAGCCAGCCACCTGCGCAAATGATGGCCAGCCGCACGGTTCCGGCCAGCACTGGTCCAAGCACCTTGCCGGCACCCTGCGAGGCGAAGTAGAGCGTCAGCCCTAGGCCGAAGAATGCGTAGGCGGGGCCGGCGTGCTGGAGGTACTGTGCGCAGTAGTGCAGCACGCCAGTCTTGTCGGTGAACAGCCGCGACCACAGCTGCGGCCAAACCGCGACCATCGCGCCCATTACCCCGACGATGGCCGCAGACAATGCGCCGCCTACCCATGCCACGCGGCGCGCGCGGGGCACATCTCCGCTGCCGATGGCCATACCTACCATAGGCAGAGTAGCCACGCCCACACCGAATGCAATGGGGATCGCCAGGAATTCCAGGCGCGCGCCAATGCCGTAGCCGGCCAGGGCATCCACGCCGAGGCGCGCCACCAAGCCTGTCATGACCATGACCGTCAGTATGGTCTGCAGCGGCGACAGGCAGGCGAGCAATCCCACACGCAGAATCTGCCAGAAACGGGCGCGTGTGAGCTGCCAGCCATCGCGCCCCAGTCGCACGCGGCGTTGCGGCGCACACAGGTAGAGGCAAAGCCACACGCAGGCAGCGCCGTAGGCCAGCAACTGGCCCAGGGCTACGCCGGCCATGCCCCAGCCCAGGCCCAGCAGGGCGCCCAGGCCGATCTGCAATAACGAAACGGCAAGGATGGTTGTCGAGGGCACGTGCATGTTCCCCGTGCCGCGCACCACCGAGATCAGCGTATTGGCCAGCCAGATCAGGGACACGCCCGAGAACAGCACCGTGGCGTATTGCTGCGCCTGCTCCAGCACGGCATCACGCGCGCCAAGCATTCGGTACAGCGCCTCGCCACCCAGCAGAAAAAGAAGCGTGAAAGCCGCGCCGGCGGCAATTGCAATCGCAATGGCGTGGCGGGCCAACGCCTGCGCACCATTGACGTCGCTGGCCCCCAGCGCGCGGCTGATGGCCGACGAGATGCCCCCGCCCATGGCGCCAGCCGAAAACGTCTGCATCAGCATGACCAGGGGAAACACCAGCGCCATGGCGGCAAGCTGATCGCGTCCCAGTACGCCCACATACATGGTTTCCGCAATGCCGGTTGCGGATGCCGCCACCATGGCCAGGATGTTGGGCAGGGCCAGCGAAGCCAGCACGGGCAGCACCGGCCCGTGCAACAAACGCCATTCGCGGGAGGAGGCAGTCACCTTTGCCCTGCGATCTGTGCCAATAGCCTGTCACGCCCGTTGCGCACGTGCAGGCGCATGGCGGCCTCGGCGGCGTCTGCATCGCGCGCATGGATGCACTCGATGATGTCCAGGTGCTCGCGGTGGGTGGCGCGTGATTTGGCCGCGGGCCTGAACGCCGCCTGCATCCGGTAGAGCCGCAACAGCGAGTACAGGTCTTCGCACAGTAGCCTGGCAATCCAGCGGTTGCGGCTGCCCAGCGCAATTTGCCGATGAAAATCGTTGTCTGCGCCGCCGGCAAACACGGCGACGGGTGTGTGCTCCAGCATCTTGCCGATTCGCGCCGCCGTTTCGCGAAGCTGCCTGATTTCCGCGGCGGTCATGTTCTCGGCCGCCTGCCGGCAGGCCATGCCTTCTAGCGATTCCCGGGTAACCAGCAGTTGCTCCAGGTCTTCCAGCGAAAGCTGAACCACGCGCACCCCGGCATGGGGCGTGCGTTCGACCAGGCGCCGCCCTTCAAGCGTGCGGATGGCCTCGCGCAGCGGCCCGCGGCTGACGCCCAGGGCGTCGGCAAGGGCCTGCTCCGGCAGCCGCGCGCCGGGCAGCAACTGGCCGCGCACGATCATCTTCTCCAGGCTGGCGACGGTGTCGTCGATCAGCACACGCGGTTCGGTGGCGGCGGTCTCCATACCCGCACTGTACCAATGTTGACGAAACTTGTGGATTGTCTACGATCGGTAGAAACAAAAGGAAATCGCCCGCGAGAATGGCCTGAAGCAGGCGGGCGTGCAGGCTGATTAACCGCCGGTTACCGATGCTGCGATTGAAACCACAAATGGCTTAGTCAGTAACACGACTTCCTGTAACGCTGGCCCAGCCGTGTGTCGCACGGAATGGGAGGTCATCATCAATCCAACTCTCTGGTTTGCGTTCGGTGCCGCGCTGGGCCTGGCCGCGTTCAAGCTTGCCGGCAGCCCCGGCACCGGCTACCTGGTCGAAGACCTGCTGGTAGGGGTGTTCGCAGCCTTCATAGGCGGTGAAGTGGTTGTCCCCAAGCTGCTGAGCAAGGCGGTCGCTGATGGGCCGCACCTCTCGGCCATCGCACTTGCGCTTGGCGTTGCAATCGTCGGCCTCATTGCGTTGCATGTGTTCCGCCACAAGATGGCGCCCGAACCACAACGCAGGCGACGCTCGCGCGCCTGAAGGTCAGGGGTGAACGGTTCTCGGAGTGACTGCCCCGCATTCAGCCAGACATTTCCCGGATCGCCATACCTTCAGGCGATTCGCCCGCACCCGAATCGCATCCACGACACCCTGCGCCTCCAACAACACAAAACTGGCCTCGCACCCCTTCGCGATCCCGTACCCATCCAGCCGCATCACCTGCGCCGCATTCTTGGTCACCGCGTCGAAGCACGCGTGAATGCCTTTCACGCCGGTCATCTGTGCCACATGCAGCCCCATGTGCGCCACCTCCAGCATGTCGCCGGAGCCCAGCGGGTACCACGGGTCCTGCACGTCGTCGTGGCCGAAGGCAACTAGCACGCCGGCAGCCATCAGCTCGGGCACGCGCGTCATGCCGCGGCGCTTGGGATAGGTGTCGTGGCGACCTTGCAGGTGGATGTTCACCAGCGGGTTGGCGATCACGGCGACGCCGCTCTGCGCGATCAGCGGGATGAGCTTGCTTACGTAGTAGTTGTCCATGCTATGCATGCTGGTGCAATGGCTGCCCGTCACGCGGCCCTGCAGGCCCAGCCGCTGCGCCTCGAAGGCCAGCGTTTCGATGTGGCGGCTCATCGGGTCATCGCTCTCGTCGCAGTGCATGTCCACCATCTTGGCGCGCTCGGCGGCGATTTCGCACAGCAGCTTGACGCTGGCCGCACCCTCGCTCATCGTCCGCTCGAAGTGCGGTATGCCGCCGACCACATCCACGCCCATGTCCAGCGCGCGCTTGAGGTTGTCCAGGCCGCCGGGTGAGCGCAGCACACCGTCCTGCGGGAAGGCGACCAGCTGCAGGTCGATGTAAGGGGCGACACGTTTCTTCACTTCCAGCAGCGCCTGCACGGCAAGCAAGCGCGCGTCACTCGTGTCCACGTGGCTGCGGATGGCCAGCACGCCTTTGGCGATGGCCATGTCGCAGTACTTCATCCCGCGCTCCATGTAGTCGTCCACGGTGAGCGTGGGCTTGAGCTCGGCCCAGATCTGGATTCCCTCGAGCAGCGTGCCGCTTTCGTTCACGCGCGGCTGGCCGTACGTGAGCGTGGTGTCCATGTGGAAGTGCACGTCGCAGAAAGGCGGGGTGAGCAGGTGGCCGCTGGCGTCCACGGTTTCGGCGGCGGGGGCCGAAAGACCGGGCGTGACGTCGACGATCTTGCCGCTCTGCACTGCGACGGACATGCCGGTTCGACCATCGGGGAGGGTTGCGTTAGTGACTAACAGGTCGAGCATGTCTTCCCTCCGGCTCTAGAACGGTCCCTGGAAATCAAACGCGCGCTGCAGGAACCAGTAAGTGGCGATGATGGCGATGATGATGGAGCCGATCGGCATGAACCAGCGGCGGTAGAAGCCGGTGCCTCGCAGGGCGAAGGCGATGGGCACAAAGGCCGTGACGATCACCATCTGGCCCAGCTCGACACCAAGGTTGAATCCCACCAGCGCCAGCGCCAGAGCACCCTGCGGCAAGCCCAGGTCGGCCAGCGCCGAGGCGAAACCGAAACCGTGGATCAGGCCGAACGTGAAGGCCATCACCCATCGCTTTTTCTCGATCGAGCCGCGTATGTTGTTCAACGCAGCGAACACCACCGATGCGGCGATGGTCGATTCGACAAAGCGCGAAGGCAGGCTCACGAAGCCGAGCACCGCAAGGCTGAGCGTGATCGAGTGCGCCAGCGTGAACGCTGTGACCACTTTCAGCACTTCCAGCAGCGAGCGCCGCAGGCTGGGCGCGGGCTCCCAGCGGTCGTGTTGGCGCAGCAACACCGCGGGCAACAGCAGCGATAGCAGGAACAGGATGTGGTCGTAGCCCAGCCAGATATGCCAGACGCCTTCGATGACGTATTGCTTGAGCGTTTTCCAGGCGCTGGGCGCCTCCAGCTGCAGCGATTGTTCGGCTGAGTCGCCACTGAAGACCAGCGGCTGGGACGCCAGCCCGCCCGGTGCTATCCACTGCACCAGGCCGCGGTGTGTCGGATCCACATCGAACAGCAGCGAATAGCGCACTTTCAGACCGCGGTCGAAGGTGCCGCATTTGGCGACCAGCGACAGCACGGTGTAGGTGCCGTCGCTGTGCTTGTCCAGCTGCATCGCTCCGCCGTCTTGCCACTCGCAGATCTTGTCGCCGGCTGTCAATACGAGATGGCTGGTTGCGTACCGGGTGATGTCATCGGCACGCGTGCGAACTTCGCCCCAGGTCAGTTCGCCGTTGCCGTCGCGGTCCAGTTCCAGCACGTAGTCCAGGTCGCGCAGCGCGATATCCCAGCGCACGTCCACCTGGCCGTTGTCGCCGTTGGCGCGCATGGTCAGGTAGCTGTCGCTGGGCTTGTGGGCCCAGGCGCTGCCGGCGACGGCCAGCGTGGCCAGCAGCAGGGCGATCAGCCGCCTCATCGCGTGGCTCCCTTGGCGGCCAGCTCTTGCGCCAGCTTGTCCAGTCGCGGGTCCTGGTAGCGGTTTGTGCGCAGCCAATCAAGGGCAGGCTGGGCCGCCTTGGCGTCGCCGCCAGCCACGGCCGTACGCATCAGGATCTCCGCATCGCGAGGCTCTTTCTGCACGGTGTAGTTGCGCGAAGCCAGCGCCAGCGCCTTGGCCGGCTGGCCTTCCACGTCGAGTTCGAAGCGTGCCGCCTCCTGCTCGTGCAGCCGGTCGCCACGCTGGGCCGCGGCCTGGAAGCGGTCTCGCAGCTGTGTTGCCCACTCGGCGGCCTTGGCATCCCTGGTGGCCTTGCCCGCCAGAGCCAGCCGCAACAGCAGGATGTCGGAGCGTTCCCAGCCGGTCAGCAGCTTGAGCACCTCGGCGGGCCGTCCGCTCTCCAGCAGAAAGTCGGCGTAGGCGCCCAGCAGGAACTGGTCGGTCACGCCGAGACCCAGTGCTCGGCGGAAATGCTGCTCGGCCTGGTCCGGGCGCCCTAGCCGCAGCGCCATCTCGGCCACGCGTGTGAGTTCCCACAGTTGCAGTTCGGGGGCGGCATCCTTCGCCTGCGCCAGGGCTTGTGTGAGGGTGGCGTACGACGCTTCGAGTTCCCCCGTGGCCGCCCGTACGTAGGCGATGCAGCCCGCACCGAACAGGGGTTGTGCCAGCAGTGCCAGCCGCTCGCAGGCCTGCTGCGCTTGCGGATAATGTGCCTGCACCATGTGGATGGCTGCTTCCCAGGCCATCGGCTCGGGCGTGGACGGGTCGGCCTGTTCGGCCTTGGCAAGGCTGGCCAGCGCTGCGTCGAAGTCGTGGCTGTATTGCTGCAGCATGCCGCGCACCACCCAGTAACCGGGCGCTGCATCTTGTCGGGTCGCCAGCGGGGCGATCGCCGAAATGGCGTATCCGACGTAACGCGGATCGCCCTGGGCCATCGCCAGGTCGAAATAGCGGCGCGCTATCTCGATCCGTGACGGGGCATCGTCGGGCCGGGCGGCCAGCTGCTTGCGCAGCGAATCGATTCGGCGCACGGAAGGGTCAGAGGCACTCAGTGGCAGGCGTTCGACCACATCGCTGTCACGCTGCGGCGTGAACGGCGCACTGTGGGCCAGGCCAAGAGCCAGGGCGCAAGCCAGCGCTGCGCCGAGGCGTCGGATGGCTACTTCCATGCTGCCAGAAAGGCCAGCAGGACCCGGGCCGAGTTGTCGGCGGCGATCTTGAAGAAAGTGCCGATCTCGTTTTCGCCTTTGCCGCCGCCGGCCAGGTCGCTGAGGGACCGGAAGGCGATCCACGGAACACCATTGCCATAGGCGACCATCCCGATGGCCGCGGTCTCCATGTCGAGCACGTTGGCCTGGAAGGTATTGAAGGTGTACTCACGAAACGCGGCGTTGTCCACGAAAGCCTGGCCCGATACCCCGTTGCCGCCGACAACCAGTCGCGGTGTATGGATCAGGCACACCTTGGTGATATCGCAGTTCTCCAGTGCCAGCGAGCCGATGCTCTGAGCCACCTTGAACAGGCCGGGGTCGACGTCGAACCAGAACTTTCTCTCCTCGCCAGCGCGACCGGCCGAGCGCATACCCACCGGCCTGGGGTGCAGCAT
>JANYAN010000190.1 GCA_025361305.1 Burkholderiales bacterium | reverse complement strand
GGGCGCGGTGCGCACCTGGGAAGTGTCGCTGCTGACGCTGCGCATGATGGGCCGCATGGTGATAGGCGAGGCGTCGCTCAAGAATCTCAGCGGCCCGCTCACCATTGCTGACTACGCCGGAAAGTCGGCCAGCCTGGGCCTGACCCAGTACCTGGTATTCCTGGCCCTGATCAGCGTGAGCCTCGGCGTGTTGAACCTGTTGCCTCTGCCTGTCCTGGATGGCGGGCACCTGATGTATTATCTTTGGGAGGCCGTCACTGGACGGAGCGTTTCGGACGCGTGGATGGAGCGCCTGCAGCGTGGCGGCGTCGCGGTGCTGCTTCTTATGATGTCGGTCGCTCTGTTCAACGACGTCACCCGCCTCTTTGGTTAACCTATTTGGCTGCTGTTGCCACGGCCCTGCGGGGCACGGCGGGGCCCACCTTGATTCATGAAAAGACAATTGAAGCGTTTGCGCATGCGTACAGTTTCGGCCATGGTTGCCATGGCCTTCGTGGCAAACGCCGCTTGGGCCGTGGATCCGTTCAAGGTTCGCGACATCCGCCTCGAGGGACTGCAGCGGGTCGAACCGGGAACCGTGTTCGCCTCGCTCCCGTTCCGTGTCGGTGACCAGTACAGCGACGAAAAGGGCACGGCCGCGATCAGGGCGCTGTTCGCCCTTGGCCTGTTCAAGGATGTCCGCCTGGAGGTCAGCGGCGACGTCCTGGTGGTGATCGTCGAGGAGCGCCCAACCATCGCCGACGTCGAATTCGTGGGCTCGCACGAATTCGACAAGGACGTGCTGAAGAAGGCGCTGCGCGAGGTCGGCCTGACCGAAGGGCGTCCGTACGACCAAGGCCTGGCCGACCGGGCCGAGCAGGAACTCAAGCGCCAGTACATCAACAAGAGCCTTTACGGTGCGGACGTGCTGACCACCGTCACGCCAATCGAACGCAACCGGGTCAACCTGACGTTCACCGTCACGGAGGGCGAGCCCGCCCGGATCAAGGAAATCAATATCGTTGGCAACAAGGTGTTCAGCGAATCGACCTTGCGCGGCTTGTTCGACCTCGATACCGGCGGCTTCCTCAGCTTTTACACCAAGTCCGACCGCTATGCCCGTGCCAAGCTCAGTGCCGACCAGGAGACGCTGCGGTCCTACTACCTGAACCGCGGCTACCTGGAGTTCCGCGTTGACTCGACCCAGGTGACGATCTCCCCGGACAAGCAGGACATCACGATCACCCTCAACGTGACCGAAGGAGAGCGGTACGTCGTCTCGTCAATCCGGCTCGAAGGTAACTATCTCGGCAAGGAAGAAGAGTTCAAGACGCTCATCAGCATGCAGGCCGGCGAGCCCTACAACGCCGACCAGGTGGCAGCCACGACCAAAGCCTTTACAGACTTTTTCGGGAACTTCGGCTTTGCTTTCGCGAATATCGAGGTGCGCCCCGAGATCGACCGGGTGAACAACCGTGTGGCCTTCGCACTGGTGGCAGATCCCGCTCGCCGCGCTTACGTGCGTCACGTCAATATCGGGGGCAACAATCGCACCCGCGACGAGGTCATCCGGCGGGAGTTCCGGCAGTTCGAATCATCCTGGTACGACGGCGACAAGATCAAGCGCTCGCGCGACCGCGTCGACCGGCTGGGCTACTTCAAGGAGGTCAACATTGAAACCTCCGACGTACCCGGCGCGCCCGACCAGGTCGACCTGAACCTGACCGTGGTCGAGAAACCTACGGGCAGCCTACAGTTGGGCGCCGGATTTTCAAGCGCCGAGCGGCTCGCGCTGTCGTTCTCGATCAAGCAGGAAAACGTCTTCGGATCAGGCAACTATCTGGGTATCGACGCCAATACCAGCAAGTACAACCGGGTCGTTGCCATCACCAGTGTCAACCCGTATTTCACGCCCGATGGCGTTTCGCGGACCATCGACATCTACCACCGCCAGTCCCAGCCGTACCAGAACCAGGGCGGCGATTACCGGCTCGTCACTTCCGGCGGCGCATTGCGGTTCGGCGTCCCGTTCAGCGAGTCCGATACGGTCTTCTTCGGCGCCGGCGTGGAACGCACCAGGATTGTTCCCGGGACCAACATCCCCGCTGCCTACCTGGCCTATGCAGATGAATTCGGCTACACAAGCGCTTCTGTGCCGCTGACCATTGGGTGGGGTCGGGACGACCGGGACAGCACGGTGGCACCCACCAGTGGCCGGTTCCAGCGTGTCACCAGCGAACTGGGTGTTGCCGGAAACACCCGCTACGTGCGCGCGGGCTACCAGATCCAGCAATTCATTCCACTGAACAAGCAGTTTACGCTGGCGTTCAATGGCGAGGTCGGAATGGGCAAGGGCCTGGCGGGTCAGCCGTTTCCGGTGTTCAAGAACTTCTATGCGGGCGGCCTGGGCTCGGTGCGTGGCTTCGACCAGGGCACGCTGGGGCCGCGAGATGTCACCGGCGCGACGCTCGGCGGCGCCAGGAAGCTCATCCTGAACGCCGAAGTGCTCACGCCGTTCCCGGGCGCGGGCAACGACAGGACGCTGCGGATGTTCGGTTTCTTCGACATGGGCAATGTGTATGGCGAGGGCGAAAAGATCACTTTCTCCGAGATGCGGGCTTCCACAGGCGTTGGTTTGAGCTGGATTTCGCCGATCGGTCCGCTTCGCATTGCCATAGCCCACCCCATACGCAAGTTCGCTGGCGATAGAATCCAGAAAATGCAATTCCAGATCGGAACAACTTTCTAATGAAGTATTTGTCGCGTCAATGGCTGGTCATCCTGCTTGCCCTGGTGGCCCTGTCGGCCCAGGCCCAGGAGTTCCGGGTCGGGTTCGTCAACACCGACCGTATCTTCCGCGAGGCCAACACGGCCAAGGCTGCACAGGCCAAACTCGAACAGGAGTTTTCCAAGCGCGAGAAGGAACTCAACGACCTGGGGGTCACGCTCAAGGGACTGTCGGAGAAGTTCGAACGCGAAGCACCGACGTTGTCCGAAAGTCAGCGCGTTCAGCGCCAGAAGCAGCTGGTCGACCAGGATCGCGATTTCCAGCGCAAGCGCCGTGAGTTCCAGGAAGACCTCAACGCCCGCAAGAACGAGGAGCTGCAGCAGGTGCTCGAGCGCGCCAACCGGGTTGTCAAGCAAGTGGCCGAGGCCGAGAAATACGACGTGGTCCTGCAGGAAGCGGTCTATATCAATCCCAAGCACGACATCACCGACAAGGTGATCAAGGCGCTTAACGCCGCCCGCTAGGAAGAGCGCACGGCTCGGACCAGAACGGAACGTCCTTGGGTGTCCACCTGCGTCTAGGCTCAATTGTCGACGCGCTGGGCGGAGAACTGCTTGGCGACCCGCAGCGGAAGATCAGCGGCCTGGCCCCGCTGGACACCGCGGGCCCGCACCAACTGAGCTTCCTCAGCCACCCGAAATACGAGCAACAGCTGTCGGCCTCACGGGCCGGCTGTGTCATTGTCGGCTCCGGCATGCGTGACGCGGCCACGTCGCGCGGCGACTGCATCGTCACCGACCAGCCCTACCTTTACTTTGCCCGTGTGACCCAGCTATGGAAGCGAGGTCTGGGCCTTGCCGCCGGCCCGAATGTCCATCCCAGCGCCGTCGTCGATCCCGAGGCAGCGGTCGACCCCAGTGTCCGTATTGGCCCGCTGTGCGTCGTCGAGCGCGGCGCGCAGCTGGGCGCCGGCACGGTGCTGAAATCACGGGTCACGATTGGCGAAGACTGCGTTCTCGGCCAGCGCTGCATCGTGCATCCGGGGGCGGTGATCGGCGCCGACGGGTTTGGATTCGCACCCCATGAGGGCGCCTGGGAAAAGATCGAACAGCTGGGCGCGGTGCGCATCGGAGACGACGTCGAGATCGGCGCCAACACCTGCATCGACCGCGGTGCCCTGTCCGATACGGTGATCGAGGACGGTGTAAAGCTGGACAACCTGATCCAGATCGCACACAACGTTCGCATCGGCCGCAACACCGCCCTGGCCGGCTGCGTCGGGGTGGCCGGCAGTGCGAACATCGGTGCGCACTGCACGATCGCCGGCGCCGCGAACATCCTGGGGCATCTGACGATTGTCGATCACGTCCACATCTCGGTGGCCACGACGGTGACGCGATCGATCCTGCAGCCGGGCACCTATACCGGCTTCTTTCCCATCGACGACAATGCGGGCTGGGAAAGAAACGCCGCGACGCTCAAGCAGCTGTACCGCCTGCGCGAGCGGGTCAAGGCCCTGGAAAAGAAATGATGGACATCCACGAAATCCTCAGGCTGCTGCCGCATCGCTACCCGTTTCTCATGGTCGACCGGGTGCTCGAGATCGACAAGGGCAAACGCATCAAGGCGCTGAAGAACGTCACCATCAATGAGCCGTTCTTCATGGGCCATTTTCCGTATCGGCCGGTCATGCCCGGCGTGCTCATGATCGAGGCCATGGCCCAGGCGGCGGCGCTGCTTTCGTTCGACGCGATGGGCAAGACCCCGGACGACAAGTCCGTCTATTACTTCGCCGGCATCGACGGGGCGAGGTTCAAGCGCCCGGTGGAGCCGGGCGACCAACTGGTCATGGACGTGACGCTCGAGCGCTCGCGCGCCGGCATCTTCAAGTTCAAGGGCATCACGCGGGTGGGCGAGGAGGTGGCCTGCGAGGCCGAGCTCATGTGCACCGTTCGCATGATCGCCTAAGGGACCGCCGGTGGCCCTGATCCATCCTACGGCCGTCGTCGACGCCGCGGCGCAGATCGACGGAACGGCCGCGATCGGTCCGTACGCCGTGGTCGGCCCGGATGTCAAGATCGGGCCCGGTACCACCGTCGGCGCGCATTGCATCATCGAGGGCCGCACGACCATCGGGAAGGACAACCAAATCTTCCAGTTCTCGTCGATCGGCGCGATCCCGCAGGACAAGAAGTACTCGGGCGAACCGTGCGAGCTCGTCATCGGCAACCGCAACACCATCCGCGAGTTCTGCACGTTCAACATCGGCTCGCCGGGCGGCGGCGCCGTGACGCGCATCGGCGACGACAACTGGATCATGGCGTACACGCACATTGCGCACGACTGCCAGGTGGGTAACCATGTGACGATGGCGAACAATGCGACGCTCGGCGGCCATGTCGAGCTAGGCGATTGGGTGACGGTGGGCGGACTCACCGGCGTCCACCAGTTCGTGAAGGTCGGCGCGCATGCGATGGTCGGTTTTCAGAGCGCCGTCTCGCAGGACGTGCCGCCGTTCATGTTGGTCGACGGCAATCCGCTGGCGGTGCGTGGCTTCAACGTGATCGGCCTGCGCCGCCGCGATTTCAGCGCGGCGCGCATCGCTGCGGTCAAGCAGATGCACCGGCT
>JANYAN010000073.1 GCA_025361305.1 Burkholderiales bacterium | reverse complement strand
TTTCGACAAAACCGCCATCACAGTTTCGACAAAAGCGCCATCCATCTATATATACAAAGAGTACAAGTGAATTAGTACAAACACAACACAGCGCATGCGAGGCGCATGTGGCTGGCGCGGTCGCCGGTGGTGCCGATTGTGGTGGTGACCTGATCTTTGCGGACCAGATGCTGCCGCAGGAATGCGCGGCCGCCCGAATGCTGCTGCACCCGTGTGGCTACCAGGCCCAAGAAATCCTGGATGAACTGACCGGCCGACTTCAGGCCAAGGGCGTGCGTGGCAGCCCGGTGGCCTACCTGCGCGGCCTGATCACACGTGCCGAGGCCGGAACATTCATTGCGGAGCTCGGGCTCCCGATTGCCGCAGAGCGCCGAAAACGCCAGTTGGCCGCTGAGCAGCACAGTGCACGCGAGGCAGAGGAGCGCCGACAGGCTGCCCTTCGCGCAACCCCTGAGTACCAGGCACTGGTCCGAGCCCAGCGAGAAAAGCTCAGCCAACTGCGCGATGACATGAAGCAGCGCATGGCAGCAGGCCGCCCGCGATGACTCCAACTGGCACTCCATCCCGACCGTCTTCCATCCAAACCAAGGAGATTTCCATGACCACGACAGACACGATTGCATCGACCACACCGCCCGCACCGTCCGCATCGCCAACGGCGACCACACTGGGCCAACTCACCGACGAAACACCCGACGTCATGACGTTGCACACCCAGGACGCCTTCCGGATGTTCACCGGCCGGGCCGCGGACGCCCAGACCCAGACGTTTGCCATCCCCGGCGGAAGGCGGTTTGCTGCCGTCCTCAAGTCCATCTGGTACTTGTCGGCCAACGACAACCCATATGCCGACTGGATCCTGATCCGCGTGTACCAGACGCTTGTCGCTATTCGGGCGCAGATGGCGCAGGCCATTTCGGAGCGCGAGGCCGAGTTCGAGGCGCTGCGGCGCAAGGGGCTGAACCTGTCCGTGTTGCGCTCGCGCAGCCCCGCGACGGTTGCCCTTGGCTTTCGCAGTCCGTACGGCTACGCCTGCGCCGAGGCCATCGTCGAGTTCGACTACCACGTGCGCATGGTCAAGACGCTGGTGCTCAAGGACCGCCTCAGCGACGACGACGGCCGCGCGGCTATCCGCGAGATCGGGCGCGGTCTACGCGCCTTGTTCCTGGAGCCCATCCGCTGGGAGCGGCGGCTGCTGCGCGAGGAAATGCTGCACCTGAGCCGCCGCGATTTTTTGCCTGGCGCCGATGAAGTGGCTCGCCAACGCATGCACATCGCGGTGACGCTGTTCGGGGAGGTACCCCGAGCAGTTTTCACGGGCGAGGACGCACCGCGGCATTCGCAGCGCCGGATCACGCCCACCGCCGCCGAGTTGCGGCTGCTGAGGCAGGTGTCGCTGAGCATCGAGACCTTACCCGTGCTGGCGGAGCCCGTTGCCGGGCAACTGCTGTGACCGCCGTACCCGCGCCGCCGGCATACCAGCCCAGCGACCCTGAACTGAAAATGCTTGGCGCCATCCTGTTCCAGTGCATCCGTGATGCATGCAAGCTGGGCATGGACCGCATCCGGTTTCGCGGTTACCGCATTGAGGCCAGGCGCATCGATGCACCCGCTGTTGGCCATCCGCAACTCGTGCTGACGCTTTGGGTCACCGGTGCAGTCGGGGTGCTGGATCGCATGTTCATTGCAGTTGCGCCACACCCGATTCCAGGTGCAGGATTCGACATCCGCTTTAAATGCGTGCGCAGTTTGTCGCCGCGCCGGACCGAATCTCCCGTTGGCTGTGTCAGCCCGACTGATGCGCGTTACGCATCGCCCGAAACCGGTCACGTCTCCTGAAAACCGGCGAGCCGCAAGGCTCGGAGATTACGTTAGTTGCTTCAACCCAGTCGGGGAGTCCCATCCCCGCACTGGGGGTGGTCTCTCCATTTTTATCCATGTGTTCCATGTTCATAGGAGGCCATCATGTCCGTGTCAACTCAAGCCAGTAATCAGCCGTCGTTCTTCAACCTGCACGTTGAAGGCGTCGGTTATCTCAATCGTGTTCGCACGATCAAGCCGAAAAAAGGCCAGCCATTCCTGGCCTGCCATGTCGCGGCTCTGCGTGGAAGCGACAGTGATGTCAGCTACACGAAGTTCGATTGCCGTGTCAGCGGTGCTGACGCCCAGGAAGTGGTCAGGCGATTGGAAGCCGATGTCACGGCCGAGAAGTCCGTGATCATCGGTTTCAGGATTGCCGATATCTACCCTGAAATGTTCACTTTCGAGAAGGGTGACAAAAAAGGGCAAACGGGCGTCGCTTTGAAAGGGCGCCTGTTGCGCATCAAGTTCGCCAAGGTCAACGGCGAGTCGATAGAAGTGCCGCAACCTACCCGCGCCAAGGAGCGCGAAGACGTTCCGTTCTGACAGTTCGACTTCTGTCGTTGTTCCACCCCTTGGGGAGTCTTCTCCCCAAGGGGCGGAGCTCTCCGATTTTTTTTTTGAAAAGGAGAGTTTTATGAGTCCGAAGATTGAATCAATGTCAGATGCCGACTTGCTCGGCGTGTTGGTCGGTAATTGCCATGCAGTTCATCTGTTGAAAGATGCCAGTGGCAGCCTGTCCCAGTTGCTGCACGAGCCTGCTCCAGTCGCGTATGCCCAGCCCTGGATCTTGCTGAAGCTGAAGGCTGCTGCAGAGCTGGTGCGCCGTTCGTTGTTTGAGACCATGCAGCATCGCGACTCGCTGGCCTCGCCAACTGCGGCTCGAACGTATCTGCAAGTCGCGCTGGCCAAACGAGACCACGAGGTCTTTATGGTGCTGTTTCTGGACGTGCAGAACCGGGTAATTGCCGCAGAAGAAATGTTCCGGGGCACCTTGACTCAGACCAGCGTGTACCCGCGCGAAGTCGTCAAGCGCGTCCTGGAACTCAACGCCGCAGCAGTGATTTTTGCGCACAACCACCCGTCCGGTGGCACTGAGCCAAGTCGGGCTGACGAGGCCCTGACCCGCACGTTGCGCGAGGCATTGGCCTTGATCGACTGCCGTGTACTCGACCATGTGATCGTCGGCGGCAACAGCGTCACGTCAATGGCGGAGCGCGGTTTGTTGTAAGTGTTCGTGGTGCGGCCGCAAGGGGTAATTCCTTTGCTGCCCGCTCGATCAGTTGGCGCGACACCTGTCGCGTTCCATGTCCGGATCGAAATTCTTCAATCCGGTTTCTTTACCCCAGCGGGGATGTGCATCCCCGGTCTGGGGACAGCCGTCTTCGCATTTCCATAGGAGTAACCACCATGAAAAGTGGACAAGCATCCAAGCCCCACGACTCAGCGCAATCATCCAAGCACGGCCTACTTGCCTTGGGTACCGGGAAATACCTTCTGCTTGAAGTCTGCAAGAGCCAGGCTGGCTACTACGTTGGCACGCTGAACTCGGATGGCGAGCCATACACGCGAGAAAGTCAGGAGTATTGGCCAAAGCAGGCACAAGCGGATGCAGCGCTGCGCGATGGAAGTTGGACGCAAAAATCGTCGCTGTAATTCGAGGACACACAGCGTAGGTGTTCGTGATGTGGCCGCAAGGAGTTTCCTTGCGGCCCGCACGAGTTAGTTGGCGCGACATCCGTCGTGCTGCATGTCCGGATCGAAATTCTTCGGTCCGGTTTTCGTTACCCAGCGGGGATGTGCCTCCCCGATTTGGGGACAGCCGTCTTCGCATTTTCAAAGGAGTTATTACCATGAAGAGCGGACGTTCCCTTACCGACCTCGCCCTGGAGCTCAAGCGCCAGCTCGCCACCAAGCGGGACCTGGTCCTTCCGACATCCTTGATGAGATCGTCTACGGATGAGGGCGGAAATTTGAGACTTATCGTCGACTCGAGTAGCCACACAGGGTTCAGTGGTGCCGAATACGGCGTCACCAATCTTGCGCGACGCCAACTCGCTGAGAAGCTGAAGATCCCATTTGCCTACTTCGAGCGCATGCGCCAGAGTCAACCTGACCTGCTCGACCATAACGTCAACACCTGGCTGCAAGCCGACGGAGACCGCCGGCTGGTCCGCACGCTGGACGGTCAGGTCAGGGCGGTGTTGTCCGATCGTTACCGTCGGCTGGACAACTTTGACTTGGCTGACGATATTTTTCCGATATTGCTACGCCTGGAAGATGCCCAGTTCGAATCGGTTGAACTCACCGAAACGAAGATGTACCTGAAGGTGATTACGCCCCGTGTCACGTTCGAAGTCGCTCCCGGCGACATCGTACAGGCTGGTGTCGTCGTCACTAATTCGGAGGTGGGTTGCGGTACTTTGTCGGTACAGCCCTTGGTCTACCGGTTGGTGTGCAAGAACGGGCTGATCGCGTCGGACTATGCGCTGCGCAAGACCCATGTCGGGCGCTCGCTGTCGTCAGACGAGGAATCGCTCAATGTCTACAAGGATGACACCCTGGCTGCGGACGACCGGGCATTCTTCCTGAAGGTGCGCGATGTTGTCGAAGCGGCGGTCTCGGAAGCTACCTTTCGCAAGGTTGCCTTGAAGTTGCAAAAAACGCGCGACCTTCGCCTGACGGGAGATCCGGTGAAAACGGTCGAGGTGCTAGCCAACCGCTATGCGCTCAACGACAGCGAACGCACTGGTGTGCTGCGCCACCTCATCATTGGAGGCGATCTTTCAGGGTATGGGCTGGTCAACGCCATAACGCATTTTTCGCAGGATGTCGACGACTACGACCGGGCCACTGAGTTCGAGGCATTGGGGGGCAAGCTCATCGAGCTGGCGCCAGCCGAGTGGAAGGGTCTGGCCCACGCAGCATGAAGGATCCGGCAACACCGTCGATGACGGTGTTGCCGGGTTCATACCTGTGATTGGATTGCCATCCTCGCCCGGCGCCGCCTTACGGATGCCCGGGCATTTTTTTGGCTGTCAGCAGTGCTGACGGGTGAGGGTGGCTCGTGTCGGTCGCCGGCGCAACGACGGTGGATGCTTTTGGTAGGACCCGGTGGCGTACTTCAACATGCCAAAGAAGCCCTCCACACGCGCCTTCAAGACGACCTGGTTTGGCAAGGCACCCGAGGCCAGTCTGAAGCGGC
>JANYAN010000249.1 GCA_025361305.1 Burkholderiales bacterium | reverse complement strand
TCCGCAGCGGCGCGGTCGCCATGCACTACCGGCGCGCGCGTTGACTCGGAATTGGGTCATGTCGCCTAACTCATCAGTCCAGCGGACTGCCTTCGGCCGCCGCTGAACTCAAACGTTATGAGGCAAGAATCAGCGCTGTGGTCGGCGCTCGCCCCAAAATCCAGGCTCTCTGCGTTGATGGGCAACGGCCAAGATCGCCACTTCAGTACCGGCCACTTCGTAGTGCAGCGTGTAGGGAAAGTGTTTGAGGTGATAAAACCGAACGCCGTCTTCGTTCTTCGGCCAATCGCCAGCTGTCACCTACAAGCCGTCGATGGCGGCGTCCACTTCGGTGCCGAAAGCATCGGCTGCAGAGTGGACTCTGCTCGAAATACCAAAGGAAGGCGTCGCGCATATCGGCTTCCGCATCCGGAAGAACGACAACGAACAACCGAGTCACAGCGAGCGATATCGCTGCTTAACTTCGGCCCAGGGAATCGCGCGCACCGTACCCGCACGAAGCTCGTCGCGGCGGCGCTTCACTTCAGCGCGCCAGGCTTCCGAAACTTCGCCAGCGTCGGCAGCCTCGAGACTGTCGAGCAGCGCGACTGCAATCGCCGACCGTTCGTCAACGAGCAGTGCCAAGACCTCGTCCAAAATGTGGTCCACGCGCGCATTCATGATGACCCTTTTAGCACCGGGAGGCTCGCCCCGGTTCTTGGTCGCGGGTTACTTCTACGGGCACATTGAATAGCCTGCTGAAGCAGGCGAAGCTGAAGTGAGGTCTTAGATGCGCTACGCAGTTGTAATCGAAAGGCCCGTACCGCCGGGTCAAAGTCACGTCGAGTACATCGAAGTGGCCGTATAATTTGTCATTCCCAGGCCACACAACCGGTACTCAAGCAGCACGCCATGCTGCCCTACACGAACATGTCGGCAGTCAATGAGGTCGGGTCTACTCCCACCAGCGTTACCGTTCCGTCCCCGACGGTCAGCAAGGTCCCGCCGTGGCCGTCTGAATGAGCGCCTGCGATGAGTGCGGCGACGGCAGTGCCTTTGGCTACTTGCATCACATCGCCGTCACCGGGGTATTGCAGCAGGAAGTCGTCCATGCCGATATGCTGGCTGCCCGCCTGAATGGTGACGGAATCGATACTGGTGAAATGCCCGGTGAACACGGCAGTGTACGCACCTTGATTGGTCACCGTGCCGTCGACGAAGTTCACCTCCTGCTTGGTTGCGCTGCTGTTCAGGAAAGTGGCGGCCCCCACCGCAACTCCATCGTCATAGGCTATGACAGATGTCATCGAGCGGTGGAAGGCAACGGTGCCGGGCTGGCAAACACGCATGGCCGAGCGCCTGAGTCGCGCGCGGTGAGGAATTTAACTTATCGGTCCAGACCGACGGCCTTTGGCCGCGGCTGATCTTCACCGTTGGGCCGCACAAGACCATTCCGAGCAATCCGCATCGTCAAAGGCTGCCTTGTCACGGGTCCTCATTCCCTTGCCCAGTCGCGACTTCGACCCGACCGAGGCGGCTGTGCCTTGGCTAGAACTCACGCGACGCGGCCATGAGGTGCGGTTTGCAACGCCAGATGGCACGGCAGCCAACGCAGATCCCAGAATGCTCCTGGGCAATGGCTTAGGCCCTTGGCGTCAGCTCCTGCGCGCAGATGCCAACGGACGAGCCGCCCACAGCGCTATGGTTGCCAGTCCAGCGTTCACTCACCCATGGAGCTATGAACAGGTCGGCGTGGAGGACGTGGATGCGTTTCTGCTCCCGGGTGGCCACGCCCCAGGAATGAAGGTGTACCTCGAATCGAGCCGGCTGCAGGAGTTGGTGAGCACGGCCTTCGCGCGTCAGATGCCAGTCGGCGCGATATGCCACGGGGTCGTGCTGGCATCGCGAGCCCGTCGCCCGGACGGCCGGTCTGTGCTGTATGGCCTTCGCACCACGGCACTCACCCGCAGCCTTGAACTTGGTGCCTGGGCGCTGACAGCACTATGGCTGGGAGACTACTACCGAACTTACCCAATCACCGTGCAGCAGGAAGTGACCAATGCCTTGGCCAAACCCGAAGACTTCCAAGTTGGCCCTGTACCCATCCTCCGTGACGCTTCGGGTCATCTCAATCGCGGGTTCGCAGTGCGCGACGCAACGTATCTCTCAGCGCGCTGGCCGGGCGACGCGCATCGATTCGCAAGCGAGTATGTAGCTATGCTCGAGCGAGCCTGATCACTGGCTTTCTACAAGTGCGGCCTAACCCTTCGCTGCAGGCGGCTGAGCTCAAACGTTATGTCTCATCCGGGCCGTCCGGGGTAGACTGTTGGCAGGCATGAAGGGCTAGAGATCATGTGCACGACCTACACCGCAGTTGTGAAACAGGACGCCGAATAGTGGCTCGGCTGGATCGAGGAGGTCCCGGGAGTCAATTGCCAGGAGGCGACTCGGGATGAGCTGATCGATCTTCGCGCTGCTGGCGGTGATCCCGATGGCCGCACTGTCGGCCGGCGCGCTGGCCAATCAGGTCGGCGTGCGCGACGCCATCGCCTGGTCCGGGCTGAGGCACTATTGCGGCCGGTGAGGCGGCTCATCGCTTAAAATCGGCGTTCTCTCACCATGCCACGCCAGCTGGTGCAACGGCATCCGGACGGATGCCGTTGTTCTTTTCGACACGCACCGCACCCATGAACGAAACCATCCCCCAACCCGGCCTCGACAGCCTGTCGAAGTCCTTCGAGCCCGCCGCCATCGAAGCCCATTGGGGCCCGTTGTGGGAGCAGCGCGGCTATGCCAGGGCCGGCTACCGCGGCACCGGCCAGCCGCAGGACAGCGAGCCGGCCTTCTCGATCCAGCTGCCGCCGCCCAACGTTACCGGCACACTGCACATGGGCCATGCGTTCAACCAGACCATCATGGATGGCCTGACGCGCTACCACCGCATGCAAGGCTTCAACACAGTGTGGGTGCCCGGCACCGACCACGCCGGCATCGCCACCCAGATCGTGGTGGAGCGCCAGCTGCAGGAGCAAGGCGTCTCGCGCCACGACCTGGGTCGCCAGGGCTTTGCGGACAAGGTCTGGGAGTGGAAGCAGAAATCTGGCGACACCATCACCGGCCAGATGCGGCGCCTGGGCGCAAGCGTCGACTGGTCGCGCGAGTACTTCACGATGGACGACAACCTGTCGCAAGTCGTGACCGAAACCTTCGTGCAGCTGTACCAGCAGGGCCTGATCTACCGCGGCAAACGGCTGGTGAACTGGGACCCGGAACTCAAGACCGCCGTGAGCGACCTGGAGGTGGAGAGCGAAGAAGAAGACGGCTTCCTATGGCACATCGACTACCCCCTGGCGGATGGCAGCGGCAAGCTCACGGTGGCAACGACACGCCCCGAGACCATGCTGGGCGACGTGGCCGTGATGGTTCACCCCGAAGACGAGCGCTACCGGCACCTGATCGGCAAGTCCGTCAAGCTGCCATTGTGCGACCGTAACATTCCGGTGATCGCCGACGACTATGTCGATCGCGAATTCGGCACCGGCGTTGTGAAGGTAACGCCGGCCCACGATGCCAACGATTACGCGGTCGGCCAGCGTCACGGCCTGCCCATCATCGGTGTGCTGACGCTGGATGCCGCGATCAACGATAACGCACCGGCTGCCTACCGCGGCATGGACCGCTTCGTGGCGCGCAAGCAGGTCGTGGCCGACCTGCAGGCCCTGGGCCTGCTGGCCGAAACACGCAAGCACAAGCTGGTGGTGCCGCGGTGCGCCCGCACCGGCCAGATCGTCGAGCCGATGCTGACGGACCAATGGTTCGTCG
>JANYAN010000208.1 GCA_025361305.1 Burkholderiales bacterium | reverse complement strand
CCACGTAGCGCGCTTTGCGCGCCCGACCCCAGGCCGAGCAGCACAGCCGCCCCAGAGATCGCCCCTGCCGGATACCGCCTGCCGCGAGGGCTGCCGTACCCCAGTCCCCCATGCCTCCCTTTGCAGACTACTAACCTGGCGCCGCACTCTTGCGCCCGAGATGCTGCACGCGCCAGAGCAGCAGCAGCAGGAGCAGGGGCGGGATGGCCGTGAGACCGGTGGCGACGAAGGCCACGGCATAGGCCCCTAGAAGTCCGTGGGTGGCCGTGAGGGTGTCCACCGCAACCCCGGAGAATCCCTTCAGGAATTTGCCTAGCAGCGCGTACGTCGAGGACAGCATGGCGTACTGCGTGGCGGTGTAGCCCAGGCTCGTCAGGCTCGACATGTAGGTCACCAGGGCAACGCCGGCGAAGGACTGGGCGAAGGCGTCGAGCGTCATCACGGCAGCGAAAGTAGGCGCATCGGCGTGGACGCTGAGCAAGGCGAAGGCTGCCGTGCCGAAGCCTTCCAGCACGAGCCCGACCACCAGCGTCGGCAGCAAGCCGAGCCGAACGGCGCTCACGCCGCTGGCAGCGATGCCGGCGAAGGTAGCCACCAGACCGAATGAGCCGCGCACCCAGGCGACGGTATCTTTGGACAGGCCGAGGTCGTGATAATACGGGTTGTACATTGGCCCCATCACGAAGTCCGGCAGGCGGTACAACGCTACCATCAGCAGCATGACAAGCCCAGCGGCCTTGTGCTTGGCAAAGAAGTCGATGAACGGCCCGATGACGGCGTCGGCCAGGCCACGCAATGTCCACAGCGGCGGCTTGTCGCGCAGCACGGTCACGGCACGGCCGGGCTCCGCAGCGAACAAGGTCGCGATCGTGCAAAGCGCCATCAGCACAGCCATGCCAACGTACGACAGTGGCCAGCCCACGCGGGCCGCTGCGGCGATGATCAAGGCGTCCGTCACGAGCAGCGCGATGCGATAGCCGACCTGCGCGGCCGATGTCATCAGCCCCACCTCGTCGGGGTCGGACGCCGCCTCGATGCGCCAGGCGTCGATCGCAATGTCTTGCGTGGCCGAGGCAAAGGCTGTCAACAACGCGAAGGCACCGATCGCGGCCAGCCCGCCCGCCGTCCCCACGGCTGCCATGCCCAGCAGCCCGATGGTGACCAGCAGCTGGCACAGCAACATCCAGCCGCGGCGGCGTCCAAGGCGGCCCAGCAGTGGCACGTCGATGCGGTCCACCAGCGGCGACCAGTACACCTTGAAGGCATACGCGAAGCCCACCCACGAGATGAACCCGATGGCAACCAGGCTGGTGCCGTCGTCACGCAGCCAGTAACCGAAGGTGTTGGCCGTCAGCAGGAAGGGCAGCCCCGAGGCAAAGCCCAATGCCAGCATGACGGCAACCTTCGGCTGGCGAATTTCCCTCAGCACTTCGCGCGCAGAGCGCTTGCGGGGCGCGGCGGGGTCAGCCACGGTCATCGATGGCCTCCCGGTCGCACGCAGGGCAAAGGCTTGACTTCCTGGCTGGCGGGAGCATTTAAGGGCATGGGGGAATAATAAGGGGACCACGATGAGCCGTTCAGGATCTCGCACCGCGATAGGCCGGTGGCTACTGCTTTGCGCCGCGCTGCTGGCGTTACCCGCTGCGGGCGCCGCCCCTGCGCAGCACGAAGGGGTGGACGTCGGCAATACCTCCAGCCTGGCCCGGCTGGTGCCGGCGGCAGAATTGGAAGGCGCCGCTGGCCGCCAGTACCAGCAATTGCTCCAGCAGGCCGCCGCCAAGCACGCGCTTGCTCCGGCCAGTCATCCGCAGTTGCAGCGCCTTCGCGTCATCGCCCAGCACCTGATTCCCACCACCCTGGCCTGGAACCCGCGCGCCCGTGATTGGCGCTGGGAGGTCAACCTGATCGGGTCAAAGCAGATCAATGCGTTTTGCATGCCCGGCGGCAAGATTGCCTTCTTCACCGGGATCATCGACCAGCTGCACCTGAGCGACGATGAACTGGCAATGGTCATGGGCCACGAGATGGCACATGCGCTGCGCGAGCACGCGCGCGCCCGCATGGCCAAGAACGCAGCCACCAGCCTGGGCGCCAACATCGTGTCGCAGGTGTTGGGCCTGGGCCAGGTCGGGCAGGCGGTGACAGGCTATGGCGCGCAGCTGCTGACACTGCAGTTCAGCCGCAGCGACGAAACCGAAGCCGATCTGGTGGGCATGGAAATGGCGGCGCGTGCCGGCTACAACCCGCAGGCGGCCATCGGCCTGTGGCAGAAGATGGCCCAGGCCAACAAGGCCGCGCCGCCGCAGTGGCTTTCCACGCACCCGTCGAGCGCGACGCGCATCACCGAACTGGAACGAAACCTGCCCAAGGTGATGCCGCTCTACGAGAAGGCGCGCAGGGGCTGAGTCAAGCCTGTGCCGTAGCGCGCACCGGCCAAAGCACCGACCCGATGGCCACCACCATCAAACCCACCGCCGCCCAGTCTTGCCAGTGCAGCACCTCGCCCAGCCACAATGCACCGCTGAACACGCCAAGCACCGGGATCAACATCACGCTCAGTGTCGAGGCCAGGGGCGGCAGGGTGCGCGCCAGGTAGAGCCACGTGGGCTGGCTGAAGCCGAAGATCAGCACTGCGTTGAAGGCGATGGCTGCCCAGGTGGCGGTTGCGGGGGCCTTCCATTGCGGTTGCTCGAAGGCCACGGCCAGCGTACACGTCAAGCCAGCGGCGAGCGCAGTCATCCAGAACGACAAAGTGAGTGTCGGTACTTCGATGCGTGTTCGGCGCAGCATCTGCGTGCCCATCGCCCAGGTGGCCGCGGCCGTCAGCGCCAGCGCCACGCCCAGCGGTTTGCCGGCCAGGCTTGTCAGTTCGTGCCAGAGCAGCAGACACACGCCGCAGGCCGCCGCGCTGACACCCAGCCAGCCGCGCCGCGTCAAGACGGCCGAATACAGCCAGGCGCCGATCAGCGCCGAGAAGATTGGCATGGTGTAGCCCAGGATGGCGGCGCGGCCGCTGGACAGCGTCTTCAGTGCCAGGATGATGCAGACGTGCCAGATCAGCATGTTGCCGGCGGACAGCGCCAGAAACTCGGGCCAGTGGCGGCGCGGCAGGGTGAACGGCACCTTCAGCACCACCAGCACGAGGGCCAGCACCGGCAGGCCCAGCGTGATCGAAATGGCGCGAAACGAGAGCGCCGGAAAATCGGTGACGCCCAGTTTCATCACGGGCCAGTTGATGCCCCACACCAGTGTCAGAAGGACCAGCAGGGCCAGTTGGATGCGGGTGAAGCGATGCACGGAAAGGTTAGCCGAGCCGGATGGTTTCGGCGTGGAAATTCAGGAATTCCTGCTTCAGCGCACGCGTATCGAGGTCGACCAGCCCGGCCACGCCCTGGAGCGCATGCGCCTCGGCCGCGGCTGCCGTGGCACGCAGGGCCTCGGCCCCGATGCTGGCCGCGGCGCCCTTGATGCTGTGGGCAAACATGCGTACTTCGTCGGCGCGCCCTTCGCGGCGCGCGGCCTCCAGACTGGCAATGGTGCGCGGCAGGTCTTCCAGAGCCAGCGCCACCACGGCACCCAGCAGCGCTTCGTCACCGTCCAGCCGGGCCAGGGCCCCTGCCTGGTCGAACACCGGCGCCGCAGTCGTTGAAGGTGCCTGGGGTACCGGGGCGGCATGGCCGGGCAGGGCAGGAGCGACCAGCCAACGTGCCAGCGACTCGGAAAGCTCGTGCGCCGAAACCGGCTTCGATATGTAGTCGTTCATGCCAACCGCAAGGCACTTCTCGCGGTCGCCGCGCATTGCGTTGGCAGTCATGGCGATCACCGGCGTGGTGAAGCCCTGCGCGCGCAGCCGCTCGGTTGCCTCGTAGCCATCGAGGACGGGCATCTGGCAGTCCATGAAGATCAGATCGAACTGTTCCTGCGCCAGCTTGTCCAGCGCTTCAACTCCGTTCGAAGCGACGCTGATGTCGGAGTAGCCCAGCTTGCCCAGCATGCCCACGGCGACCATCTGGTTGGTCGGATTGTCTTCCACCACCAGCAGGCGCGCGCGCGGATGCTCCGGACCCTCTGACAGAGGCATCGGTCCGCTGGGTACCGGCTCAGGGCGTTCGCTCGCGGCGAACGGAATGGTGGCCAAGAATGTGGAGCCCCCTTCCGCCGGACTTTCCACGCCGACACTGCCGCCCATCAGTTCGACCAGCTGTTTGGTGATGGCCAGCCCGAGGCCCGTGCCGCCGTATTGCCGGGCGCTGGAACTGTCGGCCTGGCTGAAGGGCGCGAAGAGCCTTTCACGCGTCTGCGCCGGTATGCCGATCCCCGTGTCCGTCACAGCAAACCGCACCGCCCCGGGCTGGCCGGCAGCCCGGTCGACGCTGAGCGTGATGTGGCCCTTGGCCGTGAACTTGCATGCGTTGCTCAGGTAATTGTTCAACACTTGCCGCACCCGGGTGGGATCGCCGCGGACCCAGCCGGGCACGCCTGGCGCCACGGTGCAGTTCAGCACCAGGCTCTGCTCGCTGGCACGATGCGAATAAAGCTTGCGCAATTCTTCAATCAGCGCAAGCAGATCAAAATCGATGGCCTCGACTTCGAGCTTGCCCGCCTCGATCTTGGAGAAATCGAGAATGTCGTTGATGACCGTGAGCAGTGTGGTGCTGCTGTTGGCGATCATCTCGGCATAGTGCCGCTGCCGGGGTGCCAGGTCGCTGTCCAGCAACAGCGTGGTCATGCCGATCACCCCGTTCATGGGGGTGCGGATCTCGTGGCTCATGGTGGCCAGGAAAGTCGATTTGGCCAGGCTGCCTTCTTCGGCGCGGCGGCTCAAGGCCACGATCTCGAGCATGTCGGCTTCGCGGCGCCGCAGAATGCGCACCAGATACGTCACGCCGGCAATCAGGGCGGCCAGTGCAAACAATGTCAGCAGGGCAACCACCTGGGCTGAACGCCGCCACCCGGCCAGGAAGAGGTCTTCGGTGACGGTGATGTTGAGTACCAGCGGATAGCGGTCCAGCGCGCGTACGGCGGCCAGCCGTGTGATGGGCTCGCCAGATTCCAACAGTCGGGGCGCCGTTGTGTACACCACATCGGCCTGCTTGTGCAGCGTCTCCACCACCTGGTAGCTGGTGCCTGCGGGCGAGCGCTGACCGATCACGGCGTCATTGGCCGGCCAGCGTGCCAGCAAGGTGAAGTCGCGCCGCAGCAGCGTGACGCTGGCGCCCGCACCGAGGTTGCGGCCCAGCTGTTCGTGGAAGGCCGTCAGCTTGTTCACTGAAATGCCCAACAGCACCAGACCGGCAAACCGGCCATGGATATCGTCGATGCGCCGGCTGATGTAGAAGACCCACTTGCCATCGCCCTTGTTGCGCACCGACGTGCTGATGGCGCTATTGGCGGCCGGGTCGGTCAGTTGAGCCTTGAAGTATTCCCTGTCGGCCAGATTGAGGGGGACGGGCGGAAACGCGCGCGTGGAGTTGATTACATCGCCTTCGGCCACCGCGATGGCGGCCACATCCGCCTCGGGCAGGCTGGCGATCTTGTCTTCCATCATCGAGAAGATTTCGGGGGTCGACCCGCGCGCGCGCAGGTCGGCCGAATCCTTGATCCCCATTGCCCGGATGCGCTCGCCGATGCTGTCCAGCGCCAGGTAGGCCGACGACATGTCGTGCGCCGTCTGCTCGGACAATGCCAGCGACAGATTGCTCAGCTGGGCCCGCCAGCTTTCTACCTCTTGCCGGCGCAACTGCAGCAGCGAAACGGCGGCCAGCATGATGATCGTCAGCACCAGCAGAGTGGCGAGAAAGATCATGAAGTCGCTGGTGCGAAATCTTTGCCGGCCGCTTTCGGGGGCGGCCGCAGGGGAAGACGGCGGCGGCGTCATTGCCGGTGGATTATGTCGCACCCACCCGGCAGCGGCCCTATTTACAATGGCAGCATGACCTTTATCGAGATGCTGCACGATGCGCAGCGGCGCAACGGCTCGATGCTGTGCGTGGGGCTAGACCCGGAGCCGACGCGCTTTCCCGCCCCGTTCAAGGGCGACGCCAACAAGATCTACGATTTCTGCGCGGCTATCGTGGATGCCACGGCTGATCTGGTGATCGCCTTCAAGCCGCAGATTGCCTACTTTTCGGCGCACCGCGCCGAAGGCCAGCTGGAACGCCTGATGGAACACATACGCCGCGTGGCGCCCCATGTGCCCATCATCCTGGACGCCAAGCGCGGCGACATCGGCTCCACTGCCGAGCAATATGCCAAAGAGGTTTTTGAGCGCTATGGGGCTGATGCGGTAACGCTGTCGCCCTTCATGGGTTTTGACTCGGTGCAGCCGTATCTGAAGTACGAAGGCAAGGGCGCCTTCCTGCTGTGCCGCACGTCGAACCCCGGCGGCGACGACTTGCAGAACCAGCGGCTGGCCTCGGTCGAGGGCGAACCGCTGCTGTACGAGCATGTGGCCAAACTGGCCCAAGGGCCGTGGAACGTCAACGGCCAACTGGGCCTGGTGGTGGGGGCCACCTACCCGGCAGAAATAGAAGCCGTGCGCAAGGTGGCGCCCACCGTGCCGCTGCTGATCCCGGGCATAGGCGCGCAAGGCGGCGATGCGATTGCCACGGTTCGGGCGGGCTGGCGCGCCAATGCGCCCATCATCGTCAGTTCTTCGCGCGCGATCTTGTACGCGTCGGTACAGGCGGATTTTGCGGAGGCTGCGCGGCGGGAGGCAGTGAGGGCGCGGGATTTGCTGCAGGCGGCGCGGGGCTAAGGTCAGCGCCGCCGCGACCGCTATCTCCTCAACCTGGAGGATGGCAATAACGCCTTTCCATTTTTAGAATGCACTCAGCCCAAATCCGGGCTCGTGAGAGGGCGTGCTGGAAATGGGGACAGCCAGGGAGGCGGTCTTTGAGGCCGAGGGAGTTGCGTGCGCGGGTGCTGCCGTTGATGTGGGCGTCGCCCCTGCCGACACGTCTGCGCTCAGTGCGCTGTGCGCGGTCGCCCGGTTCCACCGAGTCGCGGCTGATCCGGCCGCGCTCGCGCACCAATTGGCTTTGCACCCGAGCGAGCCCATCTCCACTGATGATTTGCTGCGGGCTGCCGGACACCTGGGCCTGAAGGCCAAAGTCTCCACCACGACCCCGCACCGTTTGTCGCTCACACCACTGCCCGCTCTGGCATTGATGCGTAGTGAAGGCTCCGGCCTTTCGGTCGTCATCCTGGCTCAATGTGATGGCCAGCGTGTGCTGTTTCAGGACCCGGCCGCACGGGGCAGTCACCCGAGCATCGAATCACTGGAGGCATTCGCCGGGCAATGGACTGGCCAGCTGATCCTGATCACCAGCAGGGCCAGCCTGGCCGGCGACCTGGCGCGGTTCGACTTCTCGTGGTTCATTCCTGCGCTGGTGAAGTACCGCAGGCTCCTGGGCGAAGTGCTGCTGATTTCTCTCATGCTGCAGTTGTTTGCTCTGGTTAGCCCGCTGTTTTTCCAGGTCGTCATGGATAAGGTGCTGGTCCACCGCGGCATGACCACATTGGACGTGTTGGTGATCGGACTCGTGGTCGTCGTGATATTCGAGAGTGTTCTCACGGGTCTGCGTGCTTACGTTTTTAGCCACACCACGAGCCGAATCGACGTGGAGTTGGGCTCGCGATTGTTTCGCCACCTGGTGCAGTTGCCGCTGGCCTACTTCCAGGCCCGTCGGGTTGGCGATTCAGTCGCACGCGTGCGAGAGCTGGAAAACATCCGCAGCTTTCTCACCGGCAATGCCCTCACGGTGCTGCTGGACGTAGCTTTCTCGGCCCTCTTCATCGCGGTGATGCTGTTCTACAGTGTCACGCTGACACTGATCGTGTTGGTTAGCTTGCCGCTGTACTTCGGGCTGAGCCTGGCCGTGGTGCCCATCCTGCGCAAGCGTCTTGACGTCAAGTTTGCCTGCGGCGCGCAGAACCAGGCGATGCTGGTCGAAACCGTCACCGGTATCCAGACGGTCAAGGCTGGAGCTCTCGAGCCGAGCTTCGGCCGTCGCTGGGACGACCAATTGGCCTACTACGTCAGCGCGAGCCTGAAAACGCAAAACCTCGCCAGTTGGGCCCACGAGGGCGTGAACCTGATCGGCAAGCTGGTCAACGCCGTCACGCTCTGGTACGGCGCGCACCTGGTGATGGACAGTCAGATGACAGTCGGGCAGTTTGTTGCGTTCAACATGTTTGCACAGAGGGTCGCACAGCCCATCATGCGCATGGCACAGCTATGGACCGACTTCCAGCAAACCGGCATTTCCATGGCTCGTCTCGGCGACATCCTGAACACGCGTACCGAAGTGCCGCCCACCAGCGCCGCCCAACTGCCGCCCGTCAAAGGGCGCATCACGCTGGACAACGTCACGTTCCGATATCGGCCTGAGGCGTCGCCCGTATTGAACGGCGTCAGCCTCGATATTCGGTCAGGCGAAGTGATCGGCGTCGTTGGGCGCTCGGGGTCAGGAAAGAGCACGTTGACAAAGCTCGTGCAACGCCTGTACGTGCCCGAGGGGGGACGCATTCTGGTCGACGGCATCGACATCAGCCTGATCGACGCGGCTCAACTGCGCCGGCAAGTGGGCGTGGTGCTGCAGGAAAACCTGCTGTTCAACCGAAGCGTGCGCGAGAACATCGCGATTGCCGACCCTGCGGCACCAATCGATCAGGTGATCCGCGTGGCCCGCCTTGCGGGTGCGCACGAGTTTGTGAGTGAACTGCCAGAGGGCTACGACACGACAGTAGGTGAACAAGGTGCATCTCTGTCGGGCGGGCAGCGCCAACGCATCGCCATCGCGCGTGCCCTGTTCACCAACCCGCGCATCCTGATTTTCGACGAAGCCACCAGTGCGCTGGACTATGAAAGCGAGGCCATCATCCAGCACAACATGGCTCACATCTGCCAGGGCCGCACCGTGCTCGTCATTGCGCATCGGCTCTCGGCAGTACGGCACGCAAGCCGCATCATCGTGGTGGACAAGGGCAAGATCGTCGAGGCCGGGCCGCACGATCAACTGGTGGTTCGTCCGCAGGGCTTGTATGCGCACCTGTGGCGGATGCAAGACGGCCGCAAACCCGGCGTGGGAGAGCAAGCATGAAACGCTCCAACGAATTGCTGGAACGCTATCGTGCACACCTCGGCGCCGCCTGGGCCCATCGTGTCGAGCTGGCCGGACCAGCGAGGTTGACCGACGAGATTGCCTTCCTGCCGGCTGCCCTCAGCTTGCAGGAGACGCCCGTCCATCCCGCACCGCGCCGCCTGGCCTTCGCTATCGTGGCGCTATTCGTCATCGCGTTGCTGTGGGCCATCTTCGGAAAGGTCGATGTCGTTGCCGTCGCCACGGGCCGAATTGTGGTGAGTGAGCGGACCAAGCTGGTGCAACCGCTGGAGCGCAGCGTGGTCAAGCGCGTGCTCGTTCAAGACGGGGATATGGTTGTGGCCGGTCAACCCTTGGTGGAACTAGACCCAACGGCCGCCAGCGCCGACAAGGCCAGCATCGGCGAGCAGCTCAAGTCCATCGAGTCGGACGTGCTGCGCGCCCGCGCGCTGCTGATTGCACTACCCGCACCGAGCGGTGCAGCCGGTACGCAGCAAGTCCCCAAGGCGAGTTACCCGCGCCGCTGGAATGCCGACGATGCCACCTCAGCCCAGGCGCTACTGGCCGATGAATGGAGCGACATCACAGCCAAGCTAGGTAAGCTTGCCGCAGAGAACAGTCGGCGCCAGGCCGAAAGCGTGACAGTGCGCGAAATGGTCGCCAAGCTGGAAGCCACCGTACCCATGGCTAGCACGCGCGAAATTGACTTCAAGAAACTGGTGGCCGAAGGGTTTATCTCCAGCCATGCCACCCAGGACAAAACCCGCGAGCGTGTTGAACTGGAGCGTGATCTGGCTACGCAGCGCGCGCACCTGTTGGAGACGCAAGCGGCATTGAAGGAAAGCGAAAGTGCCCGCGTGGCCTACCTTGCCGAGCTGCGCCATACGTTGCACGAGCGTGAGGCTCAGGCCGGCCTGAAGCGCCTGCAGGCAACGCAAGAGCAGGTCAAGGCTAC
>JANYAN010000188.1 GCA_025361305.1 Burkholderiales bacterium | reverse complement strand
CAGTTGACCGATCGAATTGTAATGACTGTGCCTGCCGTGTGCGGGTCGGCTGGATGTTCTTAGGAGCAGGACGTGTATCTACTTGGACTTGGGCTGATCTTTCTGGCAATGAAGTCCTTTGGCTGGGGGATGGTGGCAGCCTGGGACTGGTGGTTCGTGCTGTCGCCGTTCGGCTTGGCCATGGCGTGGTGGGCCTGGGCCGATTGGTCGGGCTACACCAAGAAGAAGTCCATCGAAAAAGAAAATGCGCGCAAGAAAGCGCGCATCGACAAGAATCGCGAAGCGCTGGGGATGGGGCCCAAGCGCAAGTGAGAACTCTAGTCAGTTGGGGACAGAGCTGAAGATCTGTCCCACAAAGTTTCAGTAGTTATCCAGTACCGCGCCCTTGCTGGCGGTCGAAGCATTGAACGCGAACTTCGCCTGCACGCCGCGGGTGTAGCGCGGCGCCGGCGCGGTCCATGCCGCACGGCGCTTGGCAATTTGGTCTTCACTCACATTCAGCTCCAGCTTGAGCTGGTGCGCATCGATCGTGATCGAATCCCCTTCGTTGACAAACGCAATCGTGCCGCCGACAGCTGCTTCGGGCGCCACGTGCCCAACCACCATGCCCCAGGTGCCGCCGGAAAATCGCCCATCGGTGATCAGGCCGACGCTCTCACCCAGACCGGCGCCGATCAGCGCGCCGGTGGGCGCCAGCATCTCGGGCATGCCGGGGCCGCCCTTGGGACCCAGGTAGCGCAGCACCATCACGTCGCCAGCCACGATCTTGCCGGCCAGGATAGCCTGCAGCGCCGATTGCTCGTCGTCGAACACGCGGGCCGGACCGGTCATCACCGGGTTCTTCAGGCCGGTGATCTTGGCCACACAGCCCTCGGTCGCGAGGTTGCCTTTGAGGATCGCGAGGTGGCCGTGCGCGTACATCGGCTTGTCGATCGGCCGGATCACGTCCTGTGATGCGGCAGGTGCATCGGGCACGTCCTTGAGTACCTCGGCGATGGTCTGCCCGGTGATGGTGATGCAGTCGCCGTGCAGAAGGCCGGCATTGAGCAGCACCTTCATCACTTGCGGAATGCCGCCCGCGCGGTGCAGGTCCACTGCAAGGTACTTGCCGCTGGGTTTCAGATCGCACAGCACGGGCGTCTTCTGTCGGACACGTTCGAAATCGTCGATGGTCCATTCCACTTCAGCCGCATGGGCGATGGCCAGGAAATGCAGGACGGCGTTGGTCGAGCCGCCCGTGGCCATGATCACGGCCACTGCGTTCTCGATGGCCTTGCGGGTAACGATGTCGCGCGGCTTGATGTCTTGCCTGATCGCTTCGATCAGCACCTTGGCTGATTCCTTGGCCGAATTCATTTTCTCGTCGTGCGGATTGGCCATCGTCGACGAGTACGGCAACGAGATGCCGAGCGCCTCGAACGCGGATGACATGGTATTGGCCGTGTACATGCCACCGCATGAGCCGGTGCCGGGAATCGCGCGCATCTCGATTTCGCGCAGGTCGGCGTCGCTCATGTTGCCGGCGGCGTTTTGCCCGACGGCCTCGAAGACGCTGACGATATTGAGGTCCTGGCCCTTCCAGTGGCCGGGCAGAATCGTGCCGCCATACACGTAGATGGCCGGCACGTTGGCCCTGAGCATGCCCATCAGGCCGCCGGGCATGTTCTTGTCGCAGCCGCCGATCACCACCACGCCGTCCATCCACTGGCCCTGCACGCAGGTCTCGATGCAATCGGAAATGACTTCGCGGCTGACCAGTGAATATTTCATGCCCTCGGTGCCCATGGCCATGCCGTCCGAGATCGTCGGGGTGCCGAAGATCTGCGCGTTGCCGCCGGCCTCCTCGATGCCCGCCACCGCTGCGTCGGCCAGCTTCTGCAGGCCGCTGTTGCAAGGCGTGATCGTGCTGTGGCCGTTGGCAACCCCGACCATGGGCTTGGTGAAGTCACTCTCCCGGTAGCCCATGGCGTAGTACATCGAGCGGTTGGGCGCGCGCGCCTTGCCCTCGGTGATGTTCTTGCTGCGGCGGTTGATCTGGATGATTTTGGTGTCCATGGCGTGACTTGTGCAATGCTGGAAAGCGCAAAGTATGCGCCGCGGCTGTGATTCTTTCCAATCCTGTTTACGCATTCAATTAATATGCGCAGTGTATGAATGACCCATGGATTGAATTGCGTCTCTGGCGCCAGTTCGTGGCTGTGGCGCAAGAATTGCACTTCGGGCGGGCGGCTGCCAGCCTGCACATGACCCAGCCGCCGCTGACGCAGGCGATCGCGCTGCTGGAGCAGCGGCTGGGCCTGCGCCTGTTCGAGCGGACCAAACGGCGCGTGGCCCTCACCGTCGCGGGTCAAACCCTGTTGCCCGAGGCGGTCGAACTGCTGGCCCGCGCCAGCGCGTTGCCGGCACACGCCCGCGCGGCGGCGGCTGGCGAAGTTGGCCGGCTGCGGCTGGCGTTTGTCTCCACGGTGGGCTTTGCTCTGCTGCCGCAGTGGGTGCGGGGGTTCCGGGCCCAGAATCCGCGGGTCCAGCTTGACCTGATCGAGGCGACCGGCGATGTCCAGCTGGTGGCGATGGCCCGCGGCCAGATCGACGCGGGCTTTCTGCTGCACTCACCCGGATTTGTTCCCGCCAGGCTTCATCACTTGCGCGTGGCGCGCGAACCCCTGGTGCTGGCCGTCCCCGAGCCGCACCGCCTTGCGCAAGGCCCCGGGCCTACGCTGGCCCAGGTGATGGAAGAGGCGCTCGTGATCTTTCCACGCCGGATCCTGCCGTCGCTGCATGACGCCATCTTCGGCCTCTATCACGCAGCGGGATGCACGCCGCAGGTGGCTCAGGAGGCAATTCAGATGCAGACCATCGTCAACCTGGTTTCAGCAGGTCTGGGCGTGGCATGGGTGCCGCAGAGCGTGCGGCAGTTTCAGCGCCAGGGGGTCGTGTACCGCAGTGTGACCGGGGCCCGGGCCAGATCGGTGCCAGGCTGCGAAACCAGCCTGGTCTGGGGTGCCGTCAATCCGGCACTTGAGCGCTTCATTGGTTTCGCGCGCACCCAGACCGGGTAACCCTCCTGCACAATACCGCGCATGCTGATGTACCCGCACTTCAATCCGGTCGCCCTGCAGATCGGCCCGCTCGCCATCCACTGGTATGGCCTGACTTACCTTGCGGCCTTCGGACTGTTCATGCTGCTGGCCATGCGGCGCCTGCACCATGAACCCTTTGCCTCGGTCACGGGCGATGGCGCTTGGCGCAGCAGGGACGTGGAAGACATGCTGTTTCTCGGCGTGCTCGGCGTGGTGGTTGGCGGTCGGCTGGGCTACTGCCTGTTCTACAAGCCGGGTTTCTACCTGAGCCATCCCCTTTCCATCCTGTTCGTCTGGCAAGGCGGCATGAGCTTTCATGGCGGGATGCTCGGCGTGATCGCCTCTCAGGTCTGGTTTGCCCGCTCGCGCGGAAAGCCGTTCTGGCAGGTGATGGACTTCGTGGCACCATGCGTTCCGCTGGGGCTGGCGGCCGGACGGGTGGGTAACTTCATCAACGGCGAGTTGTGGGGCCGGGCGGCCGATCCATCGTTGCCCTGGTCCATGGTATTTCCGCAAAGCGGCTCAATGATCCCGCGCCATCCCTCGCAGATCTACCAGGTCTTGCTCGAAGGGTTGCTTCTGTTCGTGCTGTTGTGGCTGTATGCACGCAAGGAGCGCAAGCCGGCCCAGGTGGCTGCGGTTTTCCTGATTGGCTACGGCCTGCTGCGCTTCATTGCCGAGTTCTATCGTGAGCCCGACGACTTCCTGGGGCTGCTGTCGCTGGGCCTGAGCATGGGGCAATGGCTTTGCCTGCCGATGATCGCTTTCGGTGTCGGCCTCTGGCTGCGCGCTGCTCGGCGCCCGCCGGTCAGGAGTTAGGGTCTGTTCACACTATTTCCGGGGGACGCGTTGCTCACCAAAAAGGTCATGCGCAAGGCCCGAAACGCAGTCGGGGTTGGCCCCCGACAAGGCTTCGGAACGCCGCGCATGGCCTTGTTGGCCGCAACCCGAAGGGAACGGGCTGAATCGGGCGCCATTCGTCGTTGCCCGCCTTGCCCGCATGTCAATGCGGGCGGCGTCGTGCGCCTAGCCTGGCGCCCGGTTCAGCGCGTTCGCGCCCCCGGAAATAGTGTGAACAGGCCCTAGCTGGCGCGCAGCACAGACTCTGGACAGGTTGCATTGAAGTCTGCATAATTACCTGTAATTACATAAAATTACGGCAATCCCCGAGACATTCGCACCACCATGCGCCTGGTTCCCAACTCACTGCACGAAGAAGTTGCCGCGCGACTGCGCGAGCGCATTTTTGAGGGCGAATTGTTGCCCGGCATGTTCCTGGACGAGGCGCGGCTCGCCGCGGAGCTCGAGATCTCGCGCACGCCGCTGCGCGAGGCGCTCAAGGTGCTCACCGCCGAGGGACTGCTGCGGCACGAACCGCGGCGCGGCTGCTTTGTCAATCAGGTCACCGAGCAGGATCTGGACGAGATATTTCCCGTTATCGCGCTGCTGGAAGGGCGTTGCGCGTTCGAGGCGGCGAGCCACGCGAACGACGTCGACCTGCAGGCCCTGGCAACGCTCCACGACAAGCTCGAGCGCCACGCGCGGGCCCGACGCATCAACGACTACTACGCAACCAATTTCGCCATTCATGAAGCGATCATCACGCTGGCGGACAACCGCTGGCTGGCCCATGTGATTGGCGATCTGCGCAAGATCGTCAAGCTGGCACGGCTGCAGCAACTGCACGCGCCGGGGCGACTGGACCAGAGCCTGTCCGAGCACATGGCTGTGTTTGCGGCCCTGAAGGCGCGCGATCCCCACGGCGCCGAAGCGGCCATGCGCACGCACCTGACGCGCCAGCGCGAGGCGCTGCGCGAGCTGGCCCGCAGCAGCAAGTCGAGGCTGGCATGAATCCCGCGGCCTGGCTGTCGCGCGGCACCGGCAAGGGGCGAACGCCCACCCTTTCCGCACGGGCCCGACGGCGCGTCCTGGGGCAGTTGCAGGCCATCATCGACCCGCATGTCAGCGAAGTCGAGGGAGGGCGGCGCGCCGAAGAGATGCTGCATTGGTATGCCGGTGCCACGCCGCCGCAAAGGCACGATTGCTGGCTGCTCATGAGCGAACAATTCGTGGCGGACCCGCAAAAGGCCAAGGCGGCCCAGGCGCAGTACGCCGCTGCGGTGGGGACGCCCGACGAAGCGGTGGCCGAGGTGCGCCTGCGCCGCGCTACCGTCTCGCCGCGCCGCCGGCTGCTCCAGCGCTTCAGTGTCGTCCCACAGGGCATCCGCTTTCTGGTGGAACTGCGCGCCGAGATGCTGACCCACTTGAAGGCGGACAAGCGGCTTCAGGCGCTGGACGTCGAGATGGAATACATGTTCTCGACCTGGTTCGACGTAGGTTTTCTGGAGCTGCGGCGGATCAGCTGGGATTCGCCGGCATCGATGCTCGAAAAGCTGATCCAGTACGAGGCCGTGCACGATATCCGCAGCTGGGCGGACCTGAAGAACCGCCTGGACAGCGATCGCCGCTGCTACGGATTCTTCCACCCGCGGCTGCCCGACGAACCGCTCATATTCGTGGAAGTGGCGCTGCTGGACGATATGGCCGCCAGCATTACGCCATTGCTGGACGAAACGGCCGCCGCTGTTGACCTCAGCCGTGCGACCAACGCCATCTTTTATTCCATCAGCAATACCCAGTCCGGCCTCAGGGGCGTCAGTTTTGGCGATTCCCTGATCAAGCGCGTGGTGGAAACCCTCAAGGCCGAATTTCCCAAGCTCAAGACGTTTGCGACGCTGTCGCCGATTCCGGGCTATCGCGCCTGGCTTGGCCAGAACATCGTGCAGCTGCTCCAGGCGCTGGATGCCGGGAAGCGCGCCCGGCTCGAGCGGAAAAGGATTTAGTGTTTCCTTTCATGGTGGTCAAAAGGATGTCGATCTGTGTGAA
>JANYAN010000197.1 GCA_025361305.1 Burkholderiales bacterium | reverse complement strand
CGATGTCTTCGCTCGTCGTGACGATCGTGTGCGCGCAACCGTTGGCCTTGGCAATTGCCGCTTTCTCGTCACTGCTGACAGCCCCGATCATAGTGACGCCGAGGGCCCGCGCCCACTGGCAAGCTATCAGTCCGACGCCGCCGGCCGCCGCGTGATACAGGATCGTTTCGCCACCTTTGAGAGGATAGACCTGCCGAAACAGATATTGCGCGGTCATACCCTTCATCATCAACGTCGCAGCTGTACTGTCGGCTATGCCGTCAGGCAACGGAATGAGGACATCGGCCGGCATCACGCGCACATCGGAATAGGCCCCCTGGGGGCCGAGCAGGTAACCCACCCGGTCACCGGCCTTTACGCCGGTCACGCCAGAACCGACGGCTTCCGCCACCCCAACGGCATCCGAACCCAAACCGTTGGGCAGGCCCAGCGGATAGCGTCCGGCGGGGATATTCCGGCCATCCTGATCGTGCCAGGGCTGCGCGACCACGTGGCCGACCATTGGCAGACCCATCTCGCGACCGAGCTGTCGAAGCAGGGGCGCGCGGTGCGCACTGTGCCGCCCACGGGCCGCGAGGACCTTGACTGCGGGTCCAGGGTCATCGCGATCGAGCGCGAAGCGCGCACTATCGACAGCCCCATCGTGATCGTGGCGCATAGTGGCGGTGTGGTGGTGGTGGTGCACTGGGCACGCCAGACGCGCCGCCAGGTGCTCGGCGCACTGCTGGCCGCGCCGCCGGACTTCGACACCGCCATGCCCGACGGCTACCCGACGCTGGACGCGCTGCGCGCCGGCGGCTGGCTGTCGGTTCCGCGCGGACGTTTGCCGTTCCCGAGCATCGTGGCGGGAAGCCGCAATGATCCCCTCGCAAGTTACGAGCGCGTGGCTGAATTGGCCGGCCACTGGGGCAGCGCGCTCGTGGACCTGGGCGAGGTGGGCCACCTGAATCCCGCATCCGGCTTTGGCCGCTGGCCCGACGCAGAGCACCTTATCGAAAAGCTCTCGCACAGAGCGGCCTGAACCAACAACACCCAAGGAATTCCCCATGGCCCATGCCATTCGCTTCTACCAGACCGGCGGCCCCGAAGTGCTGCGCCACGAGACCGTCGAGGTCGGCGATCCCGGCCCCGGCCAGGCACGCGTGCGCCACAGCTTCGTCGCGCTGAATTTCATCGACATCTATTTCCGCACCGGCCGCTATCCGGCGGCGCTGCCCAGTGGCCTGGGCTCGGACGCGGTGGGCGTGGTCGAGGCCGTCGGCCCGGGCGTGACCGACGTCAAGCCAGGCGACCGCGTGGGCTACCTGCTTGGCCCGCAGGGCGCGTATAGCGACGTCCGCGTGATGCCGGCCGAGGTGCTGATCCCGCTGCCCGACGGCGTTTCTGACAGCACGGCTTCGACGCTGATGATGAAGGGCATGACGGCGCAGTACCTGTTCCGCCAGGTCTACCCGCTCAAGGGCGGCGAGACCATCCTGTACCACGCGGCCGCCGGCGGCGTGGGCACCATCGCCGCCCAGTGGGCACGCGCCATCGGCGTGCACATGATCGGCACCGTGAGCACCGACGAGAAGGCCGAGATCGCCAGAGCCAACGGCTGCGAGCATGTCATCGTCACCTCGCGCGAAGACATCGCCAAGCGGGTGCGTGAGATCACCGACGGCAAAGGCGTCCCGGTGGTTTACGACTCGGTGGGCAAAGACACACTGATGGCTTCGCTGGACAGCCTGCAGCCACGGGGTGCGCTGGTCAGCAATGGCACAAGTTCCGGCCCGGTGGTGATCGACAGCACGCTGCTGGCGGTCAAGGGCTCGCTGTGGGTCACTCGCCCGGCGATGATCCACTACGCGACGCCGCGCGCCCACATGCTGGAGATGGCGCGCGAGCTGTTCGACCACGTGCTGGCGGGACGCATCACCGGTGAACCGCAGCAGGAATATCCGCTGGCCGATGCGGCCGAGGCGCACCGCGCTCTCGAGTCGCGCCGCACGACCGGCGCGACGGTGCTGATCCCCTGAGCCAGGCAAGGCCCCATGCATCACGCACTCCCCGACACCGCGCCCGACCGCGACGACACCTATCTGTTCGGTCCGCGCCAGGCCTGGTTTGCCTTTGTGATGACGGTCGGACTGATGATCTTCGACTACGTCGACCGGCAGGTCATCGTTTCGCTCTTTCCCCACCTCAAGGCCGAGTGGAATCTGTCGGACAAACAGCTCGGTGCGCTGGTCTCGGTCGTCTCCGTGACGGTGGCAATCGCCGGCATACCGGTGGCCCTGTTCGCGGACCGGGTCAGCCGCGTCAAGAGCATCGTCGCGATGGCTGGCATCTGGAGTCTGGCGACGATCTCCTGCATGTTCACACGCAATTTCGGGCAACTGATTGCAGCTCGTGCCGTGGTCGGCCTGGGCGAGGCTGGCTATGGCTCGGTCGGCGCCGGCCTGCTGGCCAGTCACTTCCCGACTCGCATGCGCGGCGCGTTGCTGGCTGGATTCTTCGCATCGGCATCGGTCGGTTCGGTGCTCGGTGTGATTCTCGGTGGTGTGATCGCAGCCCGCTGGGGCTGGCAGGCTGCGTTCGGCGTGGTCGGCTTCCCCGGTCTGGTGCTGGCGCTCGTCTACCTGTGGGTGCGTGACTACCGCACCGTTGAACTGACGCCGCGGCTCGAGCAGGCGCGGCGCTCGACCCGCGAGGCCTCGGGCTTCATTGTCCGCGCGCTGGCGCGTTCGCGCACCACGTTGTGGATCTGCCTGGGCGCGCCAATGCAGCTGATCGTCGTGTCGGCGCTGTGGTCGTGGTTGCCGAGTTTCCTGAACCGTGCCCACGGCATGGCGCCGCAGGACGCGTCGATCAAGGCCGCCATGGTGGTGCTGGCCGGCGCGCTGGGCGCAGTCGTCTGGGGCACGGTGGCCGACCGTGCCGGCCGTGACCACCCGGCGCTCAAGCTGCGGGTCGTCGCGCTGGTGTGTCTGGCCACGATGCTGGTGCTCGGCTTCGCATTCGGCGCGCCACTCCTGGGCCTGGCACTGGAGCCGACCACGCAGTTCGCGCTGATTCTGCTTGGCGGTTTTCTGATGACCTGCACCGTCGGCCCGGCGGCGGCCGTGGTGATCGACGTCACCCATCCCGGCGTGCGCTCGACCGGCGCCTCGGTGTTGTCGCTGTTCCAGAACCTGTTTGGCCTGGCGGTCGGGCCGTTCGTTGCGGGCGCGCTTTCCGACGCACTGGGCCTGGAGACGGCGCTGGCGATCACGCCGCTGTTTTCGCTGCTGGCCGCCGCAGCGATGTTGGTGGCTTCGCGTACCTATCCAGACGACATGCAAAAGGTCGCCGCCGTCCAGGTGGAGGCACCTTGAACGATCACATTTTCCGGAGTGCCGAATGAACGGTTCGATGATGCAGCAGCCGCTGCTGATTTCCTCGCTGCTGACCCACGCCGAGCGCCATCATGGCGAGCAGCAGGTCGTGTCTCGTCGCAGCGAAGGAGATATCCACCGCTATACCTATCGGGAGATGGGCGCGCGGGCCCGGCGGCTGGCCAACGCCCTGGCTGCCCATGGCGTGAGCTTCGGCGATCGGGTCGCCACACTGGCCTGGAACGGCTACCGCCACATGGAACTGTATTACGCGGTTTCGGGGTCGGGTGCCGTGTTGCATACGCTCAACCCCAGGCTGCACCCCGACCAGGTGGTCTGGATCGCGGATCATGCGCAAGACCAGGTCCTGTTCTTCGACCTGAGCTTCCTGCCGCTGATCGAAGCCAGTGCCGGCCGCGTCAATACCATCAAGGTCTTCGTCGCGATGACGGACAGGGCGCACATGCCGGTCTCCGCCGCTGTCCCCGGTCTGCTGTGCTACGAGGACCTGGTTGAGTCGCACGCGGCGCAGTTCGAGTGGCCCTCGTTCGACGAGAACACCGCCAGCTCACTGTGCTACACGTCGGGCACGACGGGTAATCCCAAGGGCGCGCTGTACAGCCATCGCTCCACCATGTTGCACACCTTCGCGGCGGCGCTGCCAGACTCGCTGAATTGTTCGGCGCGCGACGTCATCCTGCCCGTCGTGCCCATGTTCCATGTCAACGCCTGGGGCCTGCCGTACGCCGCGTGCATGGTGGGCGCCAAGCTGGTATTTCCCGGCCCCTTCCTGGATGGCAAGAACCTGCATGAATTGTTCGAGGCCGAAGGGGTCACGGTATCTGCCGGCGTCCCCACCGTGTGGCAGGGCCTGCTGGCCCATGTGGAGGCGAACAACCTGAAGTTCAGCACGATGCGCCGCACGGTGATCGGCGGTTCGGCGTGCCCGCCGGCCATGATGCGCATCTTCCAGGAGCGCTACGACGTTGCCGTGTTGCACGCCTGGGGCATGACGGAGATGAGCCCGCTGGGCACGGCCTGCACGCTCAAACCCCGACAGCTTGCCCTGCCAGCACAAGAACGGCTGGCCATCCAGGCAAAGCAGGGCCGTGCCGTGTTCGGCGTCGACCTGAAGATCGTGGGCGAAGACGGTCAGGCGTTGGCCCACGATGGCCAGTCAGCTGGCGAGTTGCTGGTGCGCGGCCCGTGGATCATCGCCAGCTACTTCAAGGGCGAGGGCGGTGATCCACTGGTCAATGGCTGGTTCCCCACCGGCGACGTGGCTACCATCGATGCCGACGGCTTCATGCAGATCACCGACCGCAGCAAGGACGTCATCAAGTCCGGCGGCGAATGGATTGGCTCGATCGACCTGGAGAACATCGCCATGGCCCATCCGGCTGTCGCCATGGCTGCATGTATTGCGGCTCGGCACCCCAAGTGGGACGAGCGCCCCCTGCTGGTGGTGGTGAAGAAGCCCGGTGCACAACTGACGCGCGAAGAGCTAATTGCCTTCTATGAAGGCAGGATTGCCAAGTGGTGGACGCCGGACGACGTCGTGTTCGTCGATGCCATTCCGTTGGGCGCCACTGGCAAGATGCAGAAGAACAAGCTGCGCGAACAGTTCCGCGAGCATTGCCTGCCCACGGCCTGAACCATGCTGCTGGCTGCCCGCGTCACTCCCTGGGTCGAACGCACCCGCTTTCTCGCGCCCGGGCTGCTGGCTTGCGGCGTCGTCGGCGCAGCTGCGGGCTTCCTGTCTGAGCACTACGGTGCGCCGGTGATGCTGTTCGCTTTGCTGCTGGGGATGGCGATGAACTTCCTGTCGGCCGAGGGGCCGTGCCAGCCCGGCATCGAGTTCACCGCGCGCCATGTGCTGCGCGTGGGTATCGCGCTGCTGGGGCTGCGCATCACGCTGGCCCAGGTGGCCGCGCTGGGCTGGGGGCCGCTGGGCCTGGTCGTGTTGTCGGTGGTGCTGACTATCGCGGTATCGATGGTCGCGGCACGGCTACTGGGCTTCCAGGGCTTGTTCGGCCTGCTGACCGGGGGCGCCACAGCGATTTGCGGCGCGTCGGCGGCGCTGGCGCTGGCGGCGGCGCTACCCTCCCATCCCCAAAAAGACCGTGCCACTCTGTTCACGGTGATTGGTGTGTCGGCCCTGTCCACGATGGCCATGGTGGCCTATCCGATGCTGGCACGCGCGCTTGGCATGGATGCACAGCAGGCCGGTATTTTCCTGGGCGCCACGATCCATGATGTTGCCCAGGTGGTGGGCGCCGGCTACAGCCTGTCGGCGCAGACCGGCGACACGGCGACGCTGGTCAAGCTGTTGCGCGTGGCCATGCTGCTGCCCGTGATCGTGTTCGCCTCGCTGCTTACGCGTTCGCGCGCGTCAGATGGGCAAGACGACAGTGCAGCCCGTCCGCCGCTGCTGCCCTGGTTTGCCGTGGCTTTCGCCGGTTTGGTGGCCGCCAACAGCACCGGCTGGGTCCCGCAGCCCGTGCAAGCAGCGGGCAACGACCTGTCACGCTGGTGCCTGATCGCGGCCATCGCGGGCATCGGCATGAAGACCCACCTGAAGGAACTTGCAACTGTCGGCCTCAAGCCGGTAGCGCTGATGGTGGGAGAGACCCTGTTCCTTGCCGGGCTGGCCTTGCTGCTGATGCGCTGGCTTGCATGAATGAAACGTAAACTGAACCCAAGGACAACCCTCATGAACCCGAACCGTTCCAATTCCATTCTGGCTGGCCGCACCACGCGGCGGGCCCTGCTGGCCGGCGCAGCGCTAGCGTCGATCGGCGTGTCTGCACATGCCCAGGCCTGGCCGACCAAACAGGTTCGCCTGATCGTCGCAGGCCCGCCAGGCGGCAGCGCGGACATCCTGGCTCGCCTGGTAGCCGACGCGCTGTCGCACGATCTGGGCCAGCCGATTCTGGTCGACGCCAAGCCAGGTGCGGCCGGAGCCATCGCGGTGGGTGAACTGCTGCAGGCCCCGCGCGACGGCCACACGCTGATGGTGGGCGTCAATTCGCTGGTCAGCGAGATCCCGCACATCGTCAAGCTGCGCTTTGACATGGGCAAGGAGCTGCGGCCCGTGGCCGAACTGGCGCGTGGCGGCCTGGTGCTGGTGGGCAATCCCTCGCTGCCGGCAAAGAACCTGGCCGAATTGATCGCCTATGCCAAGGCCAACCCCGGCAAGCTGAGCTATGCCTCGTACAGCGCCGGCACGCTGTCCCACGTGCTGGGCCTGCAGCTGAACCAGGCGGCCGGCATCGATCTGCTGCACGTCGGCTACAAGGGATCCACACCGGCGCTGACCGATGTGATGGGAAATCACATACCGCTCATGTTCGACGGCGTCGCCACCTCGCTGCCGCTGATCAAGGCAGGCAAGATCAAGGCTTTTGCCGTGAGTTCGCCCAAGCGCGTGCCGCAGCTGCCCGACGTGCCCACCTTTCACGAACTGGGCTACCCTCAGCTCGACGCCCTGGCGTGGATGGGCTTGTGGTCTACACCCGACGTGCCCGCCGCGGTGCAGACCCGCGTGCGCGAAGCCACCCTCAAGGCCCTGGCCGATCCCGCCTTGCGCGCGCGCATGCTTGAGACCGGATTCGAGGCCGGCCTGCCGCGCAGCCAGGACGAGATGGCCAAAGGGCTGAAGGCGGACTATGACAGGGTGGGCGCGGTGCTTGCGTCGATCGGGTTCAAGCCGGAGTAGCCACGATCACATGCGCCTGGGTCTTGCCGGCTACCGGGCCGGCGCCATGGCGGGTGGCGATCGCCTCCGCCGCGAGGTCCGTCGCGCGCTGAAGCAAGCTGGCGTCGCGTGCCTCGATTTCGTTGCGCAGCGGCGTCCCCTGGCAGTAGGCGGTGGCGGCGTCGCGTGCCGAGGGCGCGCGACTGACCTCCTCGCGGGTCTCGATCTTGATGTCGGCGAACCCTGCACGGCTTAGTTCCTCGCGGATCAGCGCGACGTCGTGATAGCCGTGCGGTGTGCGGGCGAGGAATCGCGGAGGATCGTGCGGAAACACCGCGGCGACAGCGTTGGTGACGTCGTCGGCAAAAGCGTTCTCATTGATGCGGTCCCAGACATTGAAGACAAAGCGCCCACCAGGCCTGAGCACGCGACGCGCCTGGCCGTAGCCGGCAACCCGGTCGGGAAAAAACATGGCGCCGAACTGGCAGCAGACGACGTCGAATGAGGCATCCTCGAACGGCAGGCTCAGGGCGTCAGCCTGCCGCCATTCGATACGGTGATCCGGCCCCTGCCGCCCGGCGGCATAGTCGAGCATGGGCTGGTTGAGGTCGGTCACCACATAGCGCGCGTTGGCGCTGAGTCTTGGTGCCAGCGCACGCGTCACCACGCCGCTGCCGGCCGCCGTTTCAAGCACCGAGCCGGGCGAGCAGGCGGCCACGAGCTGAGCCATGTGGACGGCATAGACCTCGAAGATCAGGGGGACCATCAGCGTGTCGTAGAACTTCGGAATCGAGCCCGCGAACACCTTGTCACTCTCGGCCATCTGACCCCCTTGAAAGCGCTGAATCGCTAGCGACGATGCGCTATGGTGGCCGCTTGTGCCACCCTAGTCAACCCAGGCCGCCTCTGCCTAAACCTTGCCCGGCAGCAGGAAATGTGACAGTGCCGGAATCAGCACCACCGCACCCACCATGTTCCAGATGAACATGAACGCCAGCAGGATACCCATGTCGGCCTGGAATTTGATGGGCGATAGCGCCCAGGTCACCACGCCGACCGCAAGCGTGACGCCTACCAGCACCACCACCTTGCCTGTGAACTGCAGCGCGCGGCGGTAGGCGATGACCAGCGGTACGCCCTGGCGCTGTTGTGCCAGCTGCACGCTCAGCAGGTACAGCGCGTAGTCCACGCCGATGCCGACACCCAGCGCGATCACGGGCAGTGTGGCCACCTTGACGCCGATGCCCAGCGCCACCATCAGCGCCTCACACAGCACCGAGGTGATGACCAGCGGCACCACGGCCACCACGACGGCGCGCCAGCTGCGGAAAGTGATGAAACACAGCACGATCACCGCCGCGTAGACCAGCAGCAGCATCTGCGTCCATGCCTTGCGTACGACGATATTGGTGGCCGCCTCGATGCCGGCACTGCCCGCGGCCAGCAGGAACTGGCGATCCTTGGCGTTGTGGGCGTCAGTGAATTGCGATGTTGCAGCCACCACGCGGTCCAGGGTCTCGGCGCGATGGTCCGACAGGTAGGCGATGACCGGCATCACCGAGCAGTCGGAGTTGAAGAGTTCGGGGTTGTTGACGCTGGCCTGCTGGGCTGCATAGTTGAGCACGTCCTGATTGCGCGAAATGGTCAGCCACTTCGGGCTGCCTTCGTTGCTGCCCGCGGTAATCTGGCGTACGGCATTGGTCAGTGCGGCCGTAGTCTGCACGCCCGGCACCTGCTGCAGCGTCCACGCCAGGCGGTCGGCTTCGATCAGTGTGGCGTACTTCAGGCAGCCTTCCTTCTCGGTCTTGACGATCACAGCGAAGGTGTCGCTGGACAGCGTGTAGTGGCCCGTGATGTAGGCGTTGTCGCGGTTGTAGCGCGAATCGGGCCGCAGCTCGGGCGCGCCTGGATCCAGGTCGCCGATCTTCAACTGGGTGCTCACGGCGTGGCCCAGCAAGGTCAGCACCGTGGCGCCGGCCACCACGGGCAGGGCCCATCGGCGTTCGACAAACCGCTCCAGCGTGGCGAACACACGATTGAAGCCAACATGCCGGCTTTCCTCGCTGTCGGCCCTGAGGCTGCGCTCTGCCGCGGCCGGGCTCACGCCCACGTAAGACAGCAGCACCGGCAACAGGATGAGGTTGGTGAGGATCAACACGGCCACGCCGATGCTTGCCGTCAGGGCCAGGTCCTTGATGACGGCGATGTCGATCACCATCAGCACTGCGAAACCCACGGCATCAGCCACCAGCGCCGTGAGCCCGGCCAGGAAAAGTCGGCGGAAGGTGTAGCGCGCGGCCACCAGGCGGTGAGCACCCTTGGCGATGTCCTGCATGATGCCGTTCATCTTCTGGGCGCCGTGACTCACGCCGATGGCAAAGACCAGGAACGGCACCAGGATGGAGTAGGGGTCCAGTTCGAACCCCAACGCGGCGACCAGGCCGAGCTGCCACACCACCGCGATCAGGGAACAGGCGATCACCAGCGTGGTGCTGCGTACGCAGCGGGTGTAGAGGTAGATGATGCCCGCTGCGATGACCGCGGCCAGGCCAAAATACAGCGCCACCTGCATCAGGCCGTCGATCAGGTCGCCCACCAGTTTGGCAAAGCCGATGGCGTGGATGCGCACCGGTGCCTTGTCGCCCATCGCGTCGTAGCGGTCGCGCAGGTTCTCGATCGCGTGCGACAGTGCCCGGTAGTCGATGCGCTGGCCGGTCTTGGGATCCATGTCGAGCAGGGGCACGACGACCATGCTCGATTTGAAGTCATTGCCGACCAGGTTGCCGACCAGTCCAGAGCGCGCGATGTTGCCGCGCAGCTGCTCGTTGGCAGTCGGCGAGCCGTTGTAGTTGTCGGGCATGACCGGTCCACCGCGAAAACCCTCTTCGGTAACCTCGGTCCAGCGCACGCCCGGGGCCCAGAGCGACTTGAGCCACGCGCGGTCCACGCCGGGGGTGAGGAAGAGTTCGTCATGGATGCGCTTGAGCGCATCGAGGTACATGGGGTCGTAGATGTCGCCCCGCGGGTTTTCCACCACGATGCGCAGGGAGTTGCCCAACCCGCGTAACTCCAGCCGGTTGTCCAGATAGTTCTGGATGTACGGGTGGCTGCGGGGGATCATCTTCTCGAAGCTCGCATTGAGTGTGAGCTTCATGGCGGCAAATGCGGCCAGCACCACGGTGAGTACCGCGCAAAGCACCAGCATCGCGCGCCGGTTATTGAAGACAAGGCGTTCGAGCCGCGAGCCCGACTGCGTGTCGAATTGCGCCAGCGGCTCCGGTGCGACGGATTGCGCGGACAGGGCTGCTGCGTGCATGGGGGATCTTTCCAATGGGCCGATGGGACGCCGCGTCAGGGCAGTGCAACCGCACTCGTGCCGCGTGGCCCGGCAACGATCAGGGTGCCTCCCGTCGCGAGGACTGCGGCAGCGGGAATGGGACGGTCGAGCTTGATGGGTGCAAACGTGGCGCCGCCGTCGGCACTGGCCAGCACGTGGCCCGTCTGGCTGGCCAGCACGATTCGGCCCTTGGCGTCGATCGTGCTGGCGGTCAAGCCGACCGGTACACCGGTGTTCAGGGACTGCCAGGTGCGCCCACCGTCGGCGCTGCGCACGACGTTGCCGCGCAATCCATAGGCCAGCACGGCACGTGCATCTCCCGTCAGGCCGAAAAACGTGCCCTTGTAGGGCGATTCGATGGCGCTGAATCGTTCGATCGCACGGTCAAGCTTGAGCAACAGACCCTGCTCCCCGGCGATATAGATCTCATTGCCGATGCGGCGCACGGCATACAGGTGCAGATGCCTGGGGTTGTCGACGGCAGTTTCCAGCGACTCCCAGTGCGCGCCGGCATCGGTCGTACGCAGCAACAAGCCGAATGCCCCAACCGCGTAACCTGTGCGCGCATCCTCGAACCAGATGTCCAGCAGGGGATTCTCAGCTGCGTCCGGGCGGCCATCCCGCTGGCGTTGCCAGGTGCGGCCCGCGTCTTCGCTGTGCAATATGACGCCGTCATGGCCGGCTGCCCAGCCCGCCTGCGGCGTCGGGAAGGTCACTGCGACCAGATCGGAGCTGACCGGCACTTCGGCCTGCGACCAGCTCTTGCCTGCATCGTCAGAGTAGACGATGTGGCCACGCTGCCCTACGGCAACCACGCGCGGCCCCGCCTGTGCCAGGCCGTTGAGCAAGCCGCGGGAGGCCAGTGGGCTCTTCAGGGCAGGGGCATCGAGGACATCGAGCCAGTCTCGCGGCTCACCCATGTTCGCGATGGCCGCCAATGCCGCGCTGGCAGCCAGGGCCAGCAGAAAATTGCGTGCGCGCATGGCATTGGCCCCCTGGGTACCGGCTTCAGCGGATGCCAGCGCCGGCCAGTGAATCGGCGGTCCATTCGCGGTCACCCAGCGACTTGGTGTGGCGCAGGCCACCCGTCTCCGCAATGAACCCTGTGAGCGAATACACATGCGACACAAGGTCGTAGTGGCCGAACATGTCGGTGTAGGGCGCGGGCACGTCGTAGCTGGGCGCCATGTAGGCGAAGCCGGTGCGATAGAGCTGCCCACGTGCGTCGTACTCGTCGCTGGCCAGCGCTGCCCACGAATCTTCGTCGAGGTAGAAGGTGCGCTTGCTGTACACGTGGCGCTTGCCCTCGCGCAGCGTGGCCTCCACCACCCACACGCGATGCAGTTCCCAGCGCACGAAATCGGGGTTCAGGTGGTTGGGCTTGAGCAACTCGTCCTGCTTGGCCTGGTACACCGCCGCATAGGCGTTGTAGGGCACCAGCATTTCCTTCTTGCCTACCAGCTTGAAGTCGAAGCGATCCATTGAACCGTTGAAGATGAACGTGTCGTCGAATGTCGTCGCACCCGCAGTTCCGGGATTGGGTGTGTCATGGGAGAGATCGGGCGCCACTTTCACGCGGCGCTGACCTGGAAGGTAAACCCAGGCGCGGCGGTCCTTGGTGCCGCTGTCCAGCGGGTCAACCAGCATCAGAGCCTCGCCGGCGCGCCGGGCCGGGCCCGTGTAGCTGAGCTTGATGCGCCAGAACGTATCGGCATCGCTCTTGGTCGTGTCCCAGAACGGATATTCCTGGACGCTCATGCCTTCGGTGGCGAGCGTGGTACGGCCGCTGGCATCCACGCTGAAGTTGCGGTACTTGGCCTCGTAGGCCTGGCCGTTGAAGCGCACCAGGTGGTTCCACATGGCCTCGTAGCCAGTTTTGGGGATCGGGAACGGAAAGCCTGCATGAGCGCCGTCCATCGAACGTCCGTCGTTTGCTGTCTTGGCCTTCACGGCGCTCTTCGCAGTGTTGTCGGCGACGAACTTCGGAAAGGCCACGGTGCGGTGGGTCGGATACACGTCCACGCGGTAGCTCGGATACTTCTGCAGCAGGGCCTTCGTGCCCTCGGTGAGGATGCCGGCGTACTGCGCCATGTTCTTGCCGTCGATCGACAGACGCGGCTTTTCAGTGGCGAAGGGATTGGGGCGGATGCCGTCTCCGGCCTTGAAGCCCGCGGGCGCCGTCGTCAGGCCACCCGTGTACGCGGGGATGGTGCCATCCTTGCTGGCGGCCTTTTCGGCGCCGATCGGGGTGAGCGTGGTGCCCAGGGCCTTGGCCTCGTCGGCGGATACTGCTGCGTGCGCGCCGGCGGCGGCTGTGCCGGCGACCAGAACAGCCAGGAGTCTGAGAGAGAATTTCATCGTCGTTACCTCAGAAGGTGGTCTTGAAGGTCAGGCTAACGAAGCCACGGTCACGCAGAAACGTGGTCAATCCGTTGGTCGAGGTGACGGCCGTGCCGTTGTCCTTGTAGCGGCCGACGTAGTCGATGTACTTCAGGTCGAAGCGGTACTTTTGCTGCACGTCGGCGGAAAGGCCGATGGCGTAGTTGCCAAGACCCTCATTCCCGCCAAACACCGTTGCTGCATTGCCGCTCAGGCCCACTGCGTAGCTGAAGGGCGCCGACAGATCGACACCTGGGAACACCTGGTACCAGGTCGGTGTGAAGGCCACGCTGGCGCCCACGTATTCCTTGGTCACGCAGCCGTCCCACTTGTCCTTGCCGGCGCAGGGCGTGAAGTCGAGGGCATTGAACAGGTTGGCGCCGCTGCGCACCTTGGACCAGGTGGAATACTGCAGCTCTGCCGCCCACGAGGCGGAGTCGAACAGCGCGGTCTTGGGAATGGCGCCCGCCGCATTAAGCAGCGCGTGCCACGTATCGCCGCGCGCGCCCTTGGTGTCGCCCTGGCTGGGCAGGCCCGGCGCAACACCCAGCACCTGGCTGTTCAGCGGCGTGTTGCGGCGCTGCGAGATCTCGGCGCCGACGCTCACGCCAGCGATGTTCTTGGCCAGGCTGACGCCGAACAGGTCGATCTTGTCGGCATAGACCAGGTTGTACTGGCTGACGCCGGCGCCGACGGCGGTCAGCAGGGTCTGCGGCAGCTTATCGGCAAACCGGCGGTAGTAGAAGCCCACTGTGCCGTCCAGAGCCTTCGGGCTCCAGCGCGCTGACAGACCGTATTCGCCGCTTTGCTTGGGCTCGGCGGCCGGGCCGCGGGTGCCGAAGCCCAAGCCGGCGGAAAGGAACTGGCGGCTCGGGCCGTTGAAGACGAAGTCCACCGGACCCAGGTAAGTGCCGCCCTCCGGATAGCGGGCCGGTTCCCATTGCAGCAGGTATTGGCCAGCCACCGAAAGGGTATCGCTTACCTGCGCCTGTGCCGACAACTGGTTGAGCGGGCGGAACAGCTCCTTGGCTTCGGTGCCGGGCGTGGCAAAACCCTTCTGCAGGTCCAGCGGATTCTGCGCATAGGCGATGCTGTGCATGTGGCCGCCCAGGAACAGCGATTCACCCCAGTACACGGTATGGCGGCCGGCTTTGGCTTGCACCGGCACGTCGCCGAGGTCTGCGCCGCCGAACACGAATGCGTCCAGGAATTCCCCGCCTTGCCCGTAGAGGCGCTTGATGAGTGGGCTGTACTGGTTGCCGACGTAGCTGGGTATGCCCGATAGCGGGGCATTCGGATTGCTGCGGCTGGTGTCGCCATAGGCGCCGTCGTACCACGCTGCGCCACTGACGCGCAGCCCGTAGCGCTTCTTGTAGACAAGGTCGAATTCGGACAGCAGGTCCAGCCGCTTGGCAACCGCAGCGCCGCGATCGAAGCTATAGTCGCCTTCGTCCGCCAGGGCCGAGTTGCCGATCTTCGAATCGCGGTTTTCGACGCGCACTGCATAGTTGGCGCGCAAGGTGTTGTCCCAGCGAACGGACAAATCGGGGTTGCCGGTCTCGATCTCGAGGGCATGGGCGGTGCCCGAGCACAGGCCAAGCACGGCCAGGGTCAGGGCGGTCGCGGTGAATCGGCCGGCAAGCGGGGTTCGCAGCGTGGGGTTGGCAATGGGATGGCTCTCAGGGTCTCCTCTTTGTGGATCGGACCGGCCTGCACTCCATGCGCAAGCCGGCAGCATGACGCACGAATTCTCTTTGGGCGGGGGAGGGGGAACCCCCCTCTTGGCGGGTGGGCCTAGCCGGTCGGCGAACTAGAATGCCAAGCTCATGCCAGATCGCCGCTGCCTGAACTGTGATACTGCGCTTGTCGCGTCAGCCCACTTTTGCTCTCGCTGCGGCCAGCGGACGGATACGGCGCGGCTTTCGTTCAGCGACATCGTGCGGGACCTCATGCATAGCGTCCCCAATATCGAGCGCAGCCCACGGGCCTTCACCTGGGCGCTGATCACCAGGCCGGGTTCGATCGCGCGGGAGTATGTGCAAGGCAAGCGCCAGCGCCACTTCGGGCCGTTCGCGACGCTGGCGGTCCTGGTGGGCGTTCCTGCGCTGGCGATCAACTCGTCGAGATTCCAGATTCTGGCGGCCGAGGGCCTGCCGTCCGCGTCCCTCGATCTGCTGCAACGTCATTTCGACCTGCTGCTGCTGGCGCAACTACCGTTGCTGGGCTGCATTTGCGCCGTGTTGTTCCGTAGCGCGCGGTTGAGCCTGCCTGAACACCTGGTACTGGTCGCCTACACGCTGAGCATGCGTGCGGTTGTCGTTGCATTGCTTGTGCCGCTTGCGTACGTGACCTCGATCGGCCCGTCCAGCCCGGCCGCGAACACCGCCTACTGGGCCCTCTGGTATGTCTACTTCGGCTGGTCCGCCTCGCAGTTCTATGCTCCCCCGCGGTGGTATGCGTGGATGCGCGGCGCGTTGGCCGCAGCTGTCGGCCACGCAGCGATGAGCGCTGCCATCGCGGCTGCCGGCGTGGCCTACGAGGCGTTCCTTGCGCGTTAACATGTCGAACCCGCGCTCAGGTGCCATCCTGGCGATCCTGGTCTGGGTGCTCTGGGTCCCCATGATGGTCAAAGCGCAGCAGATCAAGATCGAAACCACCGCTGAAGGAGATCTCATCACGGTGATGGCATCGGCCGAGATGCAGGTCGATCCGCGCACGGTGTGGAGCGTCATTTCCGACTACGACCGCCTGGCCGAATTCATTCCGGACATGCGCAGCTCGCGCGTGATACGCCGCGATGGCGATCAGTTGCTGGTTGAGCAGGTGGGGGTTTTCGGGGTTCTGTTCCTGCACCGGCACGTTGAGGTGAAGCTGGCCGTGGCCGAGTCTCCACCCGTCCGCATTGTGGCCCGCGCTGTTGCCGGCGATTTTCGGGAGTTCGACGGCGCTTACGAAGTTGAAAATCTGCCTTCGGGCGTGGTCCGGCTCACTTATTCCGGGCGTCTGGTCCCCGATTTTCCGATCCCGCCGTTCATCGGCGGCATCGTGGTGCGCAGCGTGCTTGCGAAGCAATTCACCGCTATGGTGAAGGAGATCCAGCGTCGTGACGCCCTGGCCCGGGGCGCATCTCAGACGCGGTAGCGCGGCTTGTCTGGCGGCAAGGTCAAGTCGCCTTCACCGCCGGGATTGCGCTATAAAGGGCTGGATGCGGTAACGCCGAAAGGGCAGGCCATGAGTTCCTACGTTGATTCCGTTCTGGCCGAAGGTGAGCGGATCGTCTACCGCGCCGCCATTTCACGCTGGAAGTTTTTCCTCTCATATTTCGTCGGCAACCTGCTGTTGCTCGCTGGGGCCGGCGTCTTCATTGCCAACGGGACGCAGACCACCCAGTCGCTTGTCATGGTGGCAGTGCTGCTGGTGGCCGGCGCGGCAGTGATTCTTTCGGCGGTCGTTCGGCGCATGACCACCGAACTGGTCTTGACGGACCGGCGCATCATCACCAAGCGCGGACTCATTTCGCGCGACACGGTCGAGATGAACCTCAGCAAGGTGGAGAGCCTGCATGTCAACCAGAGCCTGGTCGGCCGGATGCTCGACTACGGCGATGTCACCGTGGTGGGCACTGGCGCTTCGCTCGAGCCGCTGCTGGGAATCTCCAGTCCGATCGAGTTGCGCAAGCAGATCGGCACGGTGGCGCAGGGCGTTGTCGCCAAGGCTGGCTTGTGACGCGCGCTGTCTGCCTGTTCAGGTGGTCAACGCCGCCCTGACCCGCTCGCGGGACAGGGGAAGCTGGCGCAGCCGCACGCCAGTGGCGTCGGCCACGGCGTTTGCGATCATCGCCGCCGCCGGCCCCTGAGCGGCCTCACCCGTGCCAAGGAAAGGCTGGCCAGGGCGGGGCACGATGAACACGTCAAGGTGCTGTGGCATCTGCGGGAAGCGCAGGATTGGATAGCCGCCCCAGTCGCGGCTCGTGATGCGCAAGCGATCGAATGTCGCCTCTTCGTTCAGGGTCCAGCTGGCCGACTGCACGATGCCGCCCTCGATCTGATTGCGGATGCCGTCAGGGTTCACCACCTCGCCGCTGTCCACTGCCGCTACCACGCGCAGCAAGCGCACCTCACCAGTGTCTCTCAGCACTTGCACTTCGCACGCCATGGCCGCGTAAGCCGCCAGGTTCTTGTAGCGTGCGAAGGCGAAGCCGCGGCCGCGCCCGCCGCCGGGCGGGACACTTCCCCAGCCGAACTTCGCTGCGGCCAGCTGGATGACATCGCGCGCCCTTTCATCGGCCAGGTGCCTGAGCCGGAACTCTACGGGGTCGGTGCCCGCTGCGCGGGCCAACTCGTCCATGAAGCTCTCGATGGAAAAGACATTCATGTAGGCGCCCAGCGAACGCAACGCCGAAACCCGTAGCGGCATGTCGGGCAGGAAGTGATGCACGACGCGGGCATTGGGCAGCGTGTAGAGCGGGATCGCGTTGCGGTCGCCCCCGCCTTCGGGCAGAGGCAGGGGCCGGGGCGGCGATGGCGCGAAGGGCTGGGCCAGGTGCCGGGCGGCCAGCAGGTCGCCCGCGGCGCCCGGACGGGAGCTGTGGGTGTTGCTCCACAAATCGAATTTCCAGCTCGCGATACGCCCGTCAGCGCCGAGCACTGCGTCCACCCGCGTGACCATCGGCGGGC
>JANYAN010000189.1 GCA_025361305.1 Burkholderiales bacterium | reverse complement strand
CGCGTGGCCAACGGCAGGGTAAAGTTGCCCAGGCCGCAGAACCAGTCGATCACCCGATCGGCGCGTTGCACGTCCAGCAGGCGCAGCGCCCGCGACACCAGGACCCGGTTGACATGCGGGTTCACCTGGGTGAAGTCGGTCGGCCTGAACGGCATCAAGATGCCGAACTCGGGCAGCGCATACGCCAGGGCGGCCCCGCCTTCATCAAGCAGCCTTACGGTATCCGGCCCCTTTGCCTGCAGCCACCACTGCACGCCCGAATAGGCCAGCGCAAATGCCCGCAGGCGCTCCAGGTCGCCAGCGCTCAGGGGCTCGAGGTGCCGCAGCACCAGGGCAGTCACTTCGTCGCCACAGGCCAGCTCGATCTGCGGACAAGTCTCGACGGCGTCCATCGAGCCGATCAGGCCACGCAGCGGCAGCAGCAGGTCGCTGACATGCGGTGGCACGACCAGGCATTCCTTGATGTCGGCCACATAGCGGCTCTTGCGCTCGTGGAAGCCGATCAGCACGGCGCCTTTTTTGTGCACATGCCGTACCGAAAATCGCGCCCGCCAGCGGTAGCCCCAGGCCGGCCCCTCGATCGGGCGCAGCACCATCTGGGCCTTGACTTTGGCCAGGTGCCAAAGGTTGTCTTCGAGGACGCGTTGCTTGATCGCCACCTGGGCACCGACGTGCAGGTGCTGCATCTTGCAGCCACCGCAGGCGCCTTCGTGCATCCCGAAATGGGGACAGCGCGGGCGCACCCGCTGGGACGACTCGCGGTGGATAGCCGTCAGTGTCGCGGCCTCCCAATTGTTCTTGCGCCGGTGGGTCGTGGCGCTGACCCATTCGAATGGCAAGGCGCCTTCAATGAAGACGACCTTGCCGTCCGCCCTTCGGGCCACACCTTGTGCGTCCATGTCGAGCGCGTCAACCGCGAGCCAACCTTCCGGGAGGGCTGGACCTTTCTCAATCTCATCTGTCATCCGGCGATTGTCTCAGGCCCTGCCCGTGCCTATTTCCAGGCTGCCAGGTACTCCTGCCAATGGCTCTCGGATGGAGCCAGGTTGCCCAGGGTGGCCTTGATCAGTTCGATCTCCTGGTCATGTTCCTTTTCGGTCAGGCCCCCGCGCATTTTCTGGAACCGGCAATAGAGCAGGTAGGTGTTCATGACATCCGTCTCGCAGTAGCGCCGGATGTCGTCCAGCCGCCCCTCGAGGAAAGCCGGATAGACCTGCGAGCCACCCATCCCGAGCTTGCCGGGTAGCCCGCAAAGCCTCGCCATGGCGTCCAGCGGCGCATTGTTGCGGGGTTGGTACATCGCGAGCAGGTCCATCAGGTCGAGATGACGCAGGTGGTAGCGGCTGATGTAGTTGTTCCATTTGAACTCGCGGTCGTCTTCGCCCATGTCCCAGTATTTGTCGGCGACCACGCCATGGCGCAGGCCCCGGTAATGCAGCACGGGAAGATCGAAGCCGCCGCCGTTCCAGCTGACCAGCTGTGGCACGTGTTTTTCCAACGTGTTGAAGAACGTCTGGATCACCTTGCCCTCGCTGGCGTTATCCCGGTCCACGAACGAGTGCACCCGAAGGCCCTCGGCATTGCGAAATACACAGCTGATGACAAGGACGCGCTGCAGATACAGGGGTGCAAAATCGCCCTGCCCCTTTTCCTTGCGCTCCTGCACCCAGGCCCCATAGACCTGGGCATCACTGGCGTCAGCCGGGCCGTCGCGCAGCAACCGCAGCCCGTCGACGTCGGGAATGGATTCGATATCGAAAACCAGAACCGGCCAAGCCACTAGAGCAATGCCTCTTTGGAGACACCGTTGCGCACCATGTGGCGCTTGAGCTTGAGCAATGCCTCGTTCTGGATCTGGCGCACCCGCTCGCGCGTGAGGCCGAGCCGGTCGCTGAGCACTTCCAGGGTCTCGGGTTCTCGGTCGTGCAGGCCGAAGCGCCCCTCCAGCACCTCCTTTTCGCGATGGGACAGCGCGTCTATCCAGTTGGACAGCAAGCGCTCGACCTCGTGATTCTGGGTGATGCCCGTAGGATCGATCGCCAGTTCGTCGGCCATCGAATCACCCAGGGTGCGCTCTTCTTCGGAGCGGTCCATCGCCGCGTCCAGCGACCTGGGCGCCTCGGCCATGGCCAGTAGTCCGGCCACTTCCTGGACGTCACGGCCAAGCAGCGCCGCCACGTCTTCCACCCGCACGCCCTCGCCCTCGAAACCATTTCGGGCGGCAGCAAAGGCCGGGTCGTTTTCCAGGGTGCGCCGCGCACGCAACACTTGCTGCAGTTCGCGCACGACATGCACCGGCAGGCGAATCACCCGTCCCTGGTTCATCACGGCCCGCTCGACAGACTGCCGGATCCACCAGGTGGCGTACGTGGAGAAACGGAACCCGCGCTCGGGTTCGAACTTGTCGATGGCGTGCATCAGGCCCAGGTTGCCTTCCTCGATCAGGTCGGACAGCGGCACGCCTCGCCCAAGGTAGCTCTTGGCAATGCTCACGACAAGGCGCAGGTTGTGCTCGATCATCGACTGTCGGGCCGGAAAATCACCGGCACGGGCACGCGTGGCCGTATCGAACTCCTGCTCGGGTGTGAACAGTTCGGTGCGCCGCACTTCGCGCAGGTACAGTGTCAGCGTGTCGCTGGACTCGCCCGCCATTTCCGCCGGGATGTCGCGCGGGCCGGTGTCCTCGGGCGGCTCGCCCGAAGAGGCTACAGCCTCGCCCTGGGGTGAAAGGTCAGCGCCGTACGCGGCCGTGAGCGCGGCCAAAGCCGCCGGCGTGACGTGACCATTGCGCTTTTTCATCGCTCATCTCGCAGGCAGCAACTTTGCCGGATCCACCGGCTTGCCCTGGCGGCGAATTTCGAAGTGCAGCTTCACGCGGTCGGCATCGCTGTTGCCCATCTCTGCAATCTTCTGGCCCTTGCGCACCGTCTGGTCTTCCTTGACCAGCAGCACCTGATTGTGGGCATAGGCTGACAGATAGGTCGCATTGTGTTTGAGGATGATGAGATTGCCGTAGCCACGCAATCCAGCCCCGGCATACACCACCCGGCCGTCGGCCGACGCAAGCACCGATTCGCCCGCCTTGCCGGCGATATCCAGTCCCTTGTTCTTTTGCTCATCGAAGCCGGTCAGAACCGTGGCCGGGGCAGCCGTGGGCCATGCAAACGCGACCTCATCTTCCGCAGGCGCCGCGGGTGGGGGCCCCACCGGGGGCACGCTGGCAACACCGGTCGAGGTGGCCGGGCGAGGCGCACTGGCGGCAGCGGCAGGTGCCACGGCCACCGGCGTCGCAGAACCCGGCACAACCGGCCGTGCCACCACGGCCTCGCCACTGGCGGGCGCGGGTGGCATCACCCTCAGCACCTGGCCAACTTCGATGACGTTGGGATTTTCGATGTTGTTCCAGCGAGCCAGGTCGCGCCAGTTTTGCCCGCTGTCCAGCGCGATGCGGATCAGCGTATCGCCAGGCCGCACTGTGTAGTAGCCGGGCTTGCCTGCGTTGTCGGTTGCGGAAGGCGCATGCGCCGGTTCCACGACAGGCGCCGGCTGCTGCCGCACGCCCACACTGCGGTCTTCGATCGGGGCGGGCGTATGCGAGCTGGAAGCGCACGCCGCCAGCAGCACGGCCACTACGACGGCGGTGACCCATTTCCAACGTTGCTGCGTCGACTCGAGCATCTGATCATTCCTTCAGGCGATGCCCGATTTTAGGGGGACAAAGTGCACGCTCTCAAGAACAGTTTGTTTCATTTCGCGTTCTGTTTTTTCAAGGACCACCAGCGCCTGCGCGCCGGTTGCCGTCGACATCGGTGCCACTATGCGCCCACCCACCGCGAGCTGATCGATCCATGCCTGCGGCACGCAGGCGCCCCCGGCCGCCGCAATGATGCCGGCATAGGGTGCTCCTTTCGCAAAGCCCTGCATGCCGTCGCCAAATAGCAGATGGACGTTGGCCAGCCGGAACGCCCTGAGGTTGGCACGCGCCTTGTCGTGCAGGCCGCGCAGCCGCTCGATGCTGTAAACCTCTTTGGCGACCAGGCTGAGGACCGCGGCCTGGTAACCGCAGCCGGTGCCGATTTCCAGCACCCGACCGAGACGTCCGGAACCCTCTTTCTGGCCACCCAGGAGCAGGCTGATCATTCGGGCGACCACATTGGGTTTGGAGATGGTCTGGCCCAGGCCGATTGGAAGGCTCGTGTCCTCATAGGCCTGATTGACCAGCGCAGTGTCTACGAAGCAATGCCGCTCAACCGCGTTCATCGCTGCGAGGACCTGCTCGTTGGTGATGCCCTGGGCCCTCAGCTTGTCGAGCATGCGGGCGCGCACGGTGCCCGAATCGAGCCCGACGCCGGTGGCGCGGGCCGCGGCCCCCTTGACAGCACGCGCCGGCACCGGACGCAGCGTCGCCGCTTCAGCGCTCGAGGCACCCAGCCGGACCGGAAATCCGGGGCGGCCTGCCACTTACTGGCCCCGCGGCACGGCGACGCCCAGTTGCGCTGCGGCCTGTGCCCAGTAGCGCAACTCTTCGTGGTCGGTCAGGTCGACCTTCAGCGGCGTGATCGACACGTGGCCCAGCGCCGTGGCATGGAAATCGGTACCCTCAGCGCCGTCCTTGGCCGCCCCGGCGCTACCGATCCAGTACATCGTGTCGCCACGCGGACTGGCCTGGGTAATCACTTTTTCGGCCGCGTGGCGACGCCCCAGACGACAGACCTTGAACGATCCGAGTTCGTCGTACGGACGGTTGGGAATGTTGACGTTGAGCAGCCAGGGCCTGTCCTGGCCGTGCTTGCTCCCCATCACATGGCGCACCAGTTCGCAGGCCTTGCGCGCGGCGGCTTCGACATGCGCCCAGCCCTTTTCCGTCTGCGAAACCGCAATCGCCGGAATGCCGAACAGGTACC
>JANYAN010000178.1 GCA_025361305.1 Burkholderiales bacterium | reverse complement strand
TCGAAAAACCAGATCGACATGAAGGCGGAAAAATCGCTGTCGTCCCGGTTATCGCGCAGGAACATCTCGGTTGCAGGCAGCGCCGACCACTCCGTGATGGCGTTCATCTTGATCGTCTGGGCCTGCTCGTCGGACAGTTTGGTATCTTCAAACTTGTCCCACGGGATGTCCTTGTCCATATCCCAGCGCACGGCCTCAAGTTGCTTGAACAGTTCAGGATAGAGCATGGCGTTCTTTCTTGGCTGTCCGCATTTTAGGCGGCTGCCTGAAAAAGGCTTGGGATATCGACGTACCGGCGCCACCAGGAATAACCCCGGCGCCCTCACTGGGGGGCCGGATGCGTAGGATGTGCATCTCAACTGACGGACGCCATCATGAACACTTTACGACTCATTGGCGCTTGCGCGTTCCTGGCTGTAGTCCTTTTTCCTTTGCCGGGCCATGCCGCCACGCCCGCTGGTTGCCCGGCACCGCTGCGCCACACCTTCGACCGGCTGCAGGACGAGCAGCCGCAGTCGCTGTGCCAATACAGCGGAAAGGTCGTGCTGGTGGTCAACACGGCCAGCTATTGCGGCTTCACCCCGCAATACAAGGGCCTGGAAGAACTGTACGCCCGCTACAAGGCGAGCGGCCTGGTGGTGCTGGGGTTTCCCTCCAACGACTTTGCCCAGGAATTGAGCGACAACAAGCAGATCGCCGACTTTTGCGAGAACACCTACGGCGTGAAATTCCCGATGTTTGGCAAGAGCAGCGTGCGTGGCGCCCAGGCCAATCCATTGTTCAGGGAGCTGGCGGCCGCCACGGGCCGCGCTCCCGAGTGGAATTTCTACAAGTACCTGATAGGACGCAACGGCGCGGTGGTTGCCAGCTACACCAGCGAGACAGCCCCGCTGGATCGTGAAATGGTGCAGGCAATCGAAAAACAGCTGGCGACACCGGCGGGTCTGCGGCAAAGTTCACAATAATTTACGTCGGCGATGGGCGCTGAGCTGGAACTGAGGGGTGTCCGAACCACTCCATCCGCATACGAGGCAGGGCCAGGCCCGAATTAGGTATCAGGTTATTGCTGCGAAGCCTTCCGGGAGCATTTAGCCCGGTTGCAATCCTGGAGCGACTCTTCTCCTCCTCCCTCCCTCCCTCATTCGCTCTGGGGCGCTTCGCGGTATTTTTATTCTGTCAAGCGTATGCGCGCGCCGGCTCAGGCCGGGCGCGTATCGATGAAGCTCTGGCGCTGTGCCAGCTTCTCGTGCAATTTGGCCAGGTTGGGGTACCCGGTGCGCCAGTCGACGTCCGGGAAGCGGAAATCAAGGTATCCCAAGCCGCAGCCCACGGCGATATCTGCAAGGCTGAGGTAAATGCCGGCACAAAAGGGCTTGTCGCCCAGCCCCTGGCTCATGGCCTTGAGACTGGCGTGCGTCTTGCCCATCTGGCGATCGATCCAGGCCTGGCTGCGCTGGGCCTTGGTTCGGCCCGCCCAGTTTGCTTCAAGCCGGGCCAGGATCAGCGCGTCCAGCACCCCGTCGGCCAGCGCCTCCCAGGTCTTGACTTCGGCGCGCTCGCGGCCCATGGCCGGGATCAGCTTGCCCACGGGCGAGAGCGTATCCAGGTACTCGACAATCACGCGCGAATCGAACAGCGCCTCGCCGCCCTCCATCACCAGGCAAGGCACCTTGCCCAGCGGATTGGAATGGGAGATGCCGGTGTCGGCTGACCAGACATCTTCTTCGACGAACTGGTAGTCGAGCTTTTTCTCCGCCATGACGATGCGCACCTTGCGCACGTAGGGGCTGGTGACGGCTCCGAGAAGTTTCATGAGGCTCTCTCTGTGGTTCGAGTTATTGCGCTGCTTTCATTCTAGGGGAACCACCAGTTCTTCCTGTGGCAGCCACACTACACGGGCGGGCCCGCGATGCACCTGTGCGGTGCAATCCCGCGGCCTACAATTCCGGCGATGACGCCTTCCCCCATTTCAGCGCTTTCGCCTCTCGACGGGCGCTACGCCGGCCGCCTCGCGCCGCTGCGCCCCTTGATGAGCGAGCACGGCTATATGCACCGGAGGGTGCAGGTCGAGGTTGCCTGGTTCATTGCCCTGAGCGACGCCGGCTTTGCCGAGT
>JANYAN010000139.1 GCA_025361305.1 Burkholderiales bacterium | reverse complement strand
TCCACACGAACGACAGCAGCGCGGTTGCGACCAGCAGCGCCACCAGCACCGCGCCGATCACGAAGCTCTTGTGGTGCAGCGCGCGCCGTATCACGACGAAGTGGCCTTCAGGCGCGGGTCGATCACCGCGTACAGCACGTCGACGATGAAGTTGACGCAAACCACCATCGCGGCCAGGAGCATCACGCAGTTGCGCACGACGATCAGGTCACGGTTGGAAATCGACTGGAAGATCAGCCGCCCCAGCCCTGGCAGGTAGAACACGTTCTCCACCACGATGGTGCCGGCCAGCAGCTCGGCAAACTGCAGGCCCATCACGGTGATGACCGGGATCATGGCGTTGCGCAGCACATGGCCCCACAGCGTGCCGCGCTGCGACACACCCTTGGCCCGTGCCGTCCGTACGAAGTCCTCGCGCAGCACCTCCAGCACGGCCGAACGCGTGATCCGCGTCAGGATGGCCGATTGCACCACCGCCAGCGACACCGCGGGCAACAACAGAGCGAGCAGGGCCGGCAGGATGCCTTCGTCCCATCCGGGAAAGCCACCGGCCGAGAACCATCTGAGGTGCACGGAAAACAGCAGGATCAGCAGGATGGCGAACCAGAAGTTGGGAATGGCGATGCCCAGCTGTGTCAAGCCCATCACGCCCACGTCGCCCAGCTTGTTGTGGCGGGCGGCGGCATAGATTCCCGCGACCAGAGCCAGCACGGATGTGATCGTCATGGCGATCAACGCCAGCGGCACTGTGAGGGCAAGGCGCTCGAGCACCAGTTCGCCCACGGGCGTGCTGTAGGCGTAGCTCAGCCCGAGGTCGCCGGTCAGCATGCCGGTGATCCAGCCCCAATAGCGCTCCACAGCCGGCCGGTCGATCCCCAGCTTGACGGCCAGTGCTTGCACCGCCTCGGGCGAGGCGTCCGGGCCCATGAGCATCTGCGCCGCGTTGCCGGGCAGCACCTCGAGCACCAGGAACACGACCATCGAGGCGCCTATCAGCGTCGCGACCAGGGTGATCAGCCGCTTGAACAGGAAGACACTCATGAAGCCGTCGATAATGCCAGAAGTGGACTGATGGAGCCCCTGCGCATGGCATTGATGATTACCGACGAGTGCATCAACTGCGATGTGTGCGAGCCCGAGTGCCCGAACCAGGCGATCTACCTGGGGCCCGAGATCTACGAAATCGATCCGCGCCGGTGCACCGAGTGCGTCGGCCACTTCGACGAACCGCAGTGCGTGCAGGTCTGTCCCGTCGCCTGCATTCCGCTCGATCCGCGCCATGTCGAAGGCCGCGAGACGCTCTGGCTGAAATACCAGCGGCTGACGGCGCAGGCCCGGGAGGACGCGAGCTCGACCGCGCCGCCCGCCGATCAGTCCTAGGCGTCGTTACCGGCTGTCTTCGTCTTCTTGGCCGCAGAAGCCTTGGGTTTCCTGGGCGAGGCCGCGGTGAAATACTTTTGCTTTTTGGCCTTCGCGCTGCTGGCGACCGGTTCCGGGAATGGATCAGCCTTGGGCGGCGGAATGACTGCGGGCGCCGCCTTGCCTTCCAGCTTGAGCCGTTCCCTTTCCATTTCCTGGGCCGATCGGGCGTCGCGGCGCGCCGCATCCGTGGTCTGTTTCTGCTGGCTGGCACTGCGCGCGTCATCCACCTGAATCTCGGAGCCGCCGGAGCAGGGCGTCTGGCTGTAGCTATTGCCGCATCGGTAGACGGATTTGGCTGGCCCCTGCGCCTGGGCCTGGGCCTGCGCGGCCCAGCCGGCTGCAAGCATCAGCACGATGGCCATTTGTCTCGATCTGCTCATTTTGTTCGCCCCCTGTTGAATCTCAGACGCCTTCGGGCCGGGGCGGTTTGGGCCGCGGCGGCTTGCTCGTATGCGCCAGCAGTGTGGCCTTCTCCATCTCGCCGGCCAGCATTGCCGGTACGGCCTTCAGGGTCCTGGCCACGCATTCCTCGATCGCGGTTCTCTGTTCGGGTGAGGGCTTGCGCAGGACCCAGTCCACCACTTCGGACTTCACCCCCGGGTGCCCGATGCCCAGGCGCAACCGCCAATAGTCGCCCGTGCCCAGCTGGGCATGAATATCGCGCAGGCCGTTGTGCCCCGCATGACTGCCGCCAAACTTGAGCTTGGCCTGGCCGGGCACGACGTCAAGCTCGTCGTGCACGACCAGGATCTCTTCTGGCTGGATCTTGAAGAAGCGCGCCAGCGCCGCGACCGACCTGCCCGATAGATTCATGAAGGTCCTCGGCTCCAGCAGCCACAGGTTCTGGCCGTGCAGCGTGGACCTCGCTACCAGGCCATGGTAGGCCCTTTCGGGCACCAGTGCGAGCTTGAGTTCGCGCGCCAGGGCGTCCACCCACCAGGCGCCGGCGTTGTGCCGCGTGGCTTCGTATTCAGGGCCCGGGTTGCCCAGGCCGACGAACAGTCTGATCATGGACGCAATTATGGTGGCGCGCCTAAGCAAAACGGCCCGCTTGCGCGGGCCGTTTCTCATCAACTGTGAGTAGCTTACTTCTTGCCGGCAGGTGCCTTGGCGGCCGGAGCCTTGCCAGCGGGTGCCTTGCCCTCGGCCTTGGCGGCGGGGGCCTTGGCGTCGGCAGCCGGTGCTGCAACGGCGGCGCCCGGGGCTGCGGCCGCCGCAGGATCGGCCACTTCCTCGGCCACGGTCGCAACGACCGACACCAGCACAGGGTTCACCTTGCCGCGCGTGACGGCAGTGACGCCCTTGGGCAGCGCGATGTCGTTCAGGTGCAGCGACATGCCCTTCTTCAGGCCGGACAGGTCGACCTCGATGAACTCGGGCAGATCGGCCGGCAGGCAAGAAATATCGATTTCGGACATCACGTGGTTGACCACGCAGTTCTCGAACTTGACGGCCAGCGATTCCTCGGCCTTGGTGTAGTGGAACGGCACCTTCATGTGCAGCTTGGTCTTGGCGTCGACCCGTTGCAGGTCGATGTGCAGTACCTGCTGGCGGTACGGGTGCACCTGGACATCGCGCAGCAGCACCTTGTCGGTCTTGCCGGCCAGTTCCATCTCCAGGATGGTGGAGTGGAAGGCTTCTTTCTTCAGGGCGTGCCACAGCGCGTTGTGATCGAGCTCGATCAGCTGGGGCTCGCCTTGCCCTCCATACACAATGCCGGGAACCTTGCCCGTACTGCGGAGACGGCGGCTCGCACCCGTACCCTGCTTGGCGCGCTCATAAGCGACGAATTTCATAAGATGCTCCTTGGGCAGTGGCCAACGCCACTGCGTTTCACTTGCCGGAGCCCACCGCGACCAGTGCGACTCCGATTCAACAAGGACCTGCGACATGCAGGCCCGCTCTTTGCCCGGACCGGGCTTCTAACGATATTTCAGAAGAGATTTTCCTGGTCCGAGAACAAACTCATTACCGATTCGCCCTTGGCGATCCGCTGCACCGTCTCGGCGATCAGCGGCGCCACGGAAAGCTGGCGGATCTTGCGGCAGCCGTAGGCCGCCACGCTCAGCGGGATCGTGTTGGTCACCACCACTTCGTCCAGCGCCGTGCCCCGGGCAATGCGCTCGATGGCCGGGCCCGAGAAGATCGGGTGCGTGCAATACGCATAGACCTTCCTGGCGCCGCGCTCCTTGAGCACTTCGGCCGCCTTCACCAGCGTGCCGGCCGTGTCGATCATGTCGTCCATGATCACGCAGTTGCGCCCGTCGATCTCGCCGATCACGTGCATCACTTCACTGACATTGGCGCGCGGCCGCCGCTTGTCGATGATCGCCATGTCGCAACCCAGCTGTTTGGCCAGCGCCCTGGCCCGCACCACACCGCCCACCTCGGGCGAAACCACGATCAGGTCGTCATAATTCTTCTGGCGCAGATCGCCCAGCAGCACCGGCGACGCGTAGATGTTGTCGACCGGAATATCGAAGAAACCCTGGATCTGGTCGGCGTGCAGGTCCATGGTCAGCACGCGGGCCACGCCGACAGTCTGCAGCAGGTTGGCCACCACCTTGGCCGAGATCGGCACCCGTGCCGAACGGGGGCGGCGGTCCTGGCGAGCGTAGCCGAAATAGGGAATCACGGCGCTGATCCGTTCGGCCGAGGCGCGCTTGAGCGCATCGACCATGATCAGCAGTTCCATCAGGCTCTCGTTGGTCGGCGGGCAAGTTGACTGCACCACGAACACGTCACGGGCCCGCACGTTGGTGTTGATCTCGACGGTGACTTCGCCATCGGAAAAACGCCCGACATGCGCCGCCCCGAGCGCAATGCCCAGGTCGGCGGCGATTTCCTCGGCCAGCGCCGGATTGGCGTTGCCGGTGAACACCATGAAGTCGGGATGCGGAACAACCTGCATGTCGGTCCCAGGGATTAAAAACGTTTGTGCCCGCACGTCGTGCGTATTTGGCAGGGGAGGAAGGACTCGAACCCTCGCATGCTGGAATCAAAATCCAGTGCCTTTACCAACTTGGCGACTCCCCTACACGGGTCGACGGCTGGAACCAGCCGCCTACCGATCAATCGTCGCTGGCTGCCCATCCCACCAGGGGATGGACCTCCATATTGCCGCATTCCCGGGCCAGCCAGCCCTCCGGGGCTGTTTCCAGCGCTCCCTCCGGCGGCATTCTTGCGAATACCGCACTGCCCGATCCTGTCATTCGGCCCTGCAGACCTTGCGCGCCCAGCCATTCAAGGGCCCGGGTCACATCCGGACAGAGCCTTTGGGCAACCGGCTGCAAGTCATTGTGGCCAAACCCATAGGGGTTTGCAGCAAAGCCAGAAATTATAGCAGGCTCGGTGTTGCGTATCAGCCCCGCGTCAGCAAAGGCGAGCCGGGTTTCCAGGCCCCGGGCGGGGCGGACCACGGCAAACCGCGCCGGGGGCAGTTCCAACGGTGTGATCTGTTCGCCGATCCCTTCGACCCAGGCATTGCGCCCACGCAGGAAGAACGGGACATCCGCGCCCAGGCCCAGCCCGATCTGCTCCAGCCGGGCCAGCGGCAGGCCCAGGCGCCAAAGGCGGTTCAGCGCCAGCAGGCAACTGGCCGCATCAGACGAGCCGCCGCCCAGGCCTGCTTGCGCGGGAATGCGCTTTTCGATCGCGATGTGGGCACCCTGGCTGCTGGCGCCTGCGGCCTGCAGCGCTCGGGCGGCACGCAGCACCAGATCGTCGGCCGGAAGAGGGGACCGCAGATCCTCGCGGCTGAGGGCGCCGTCCGGACGCAATTCGAGATGAAGCGTGTCGCACCAGTCGATCAGCATGAACGCCGATTGAAGCAAGTGATAGCCGTCAGCGCGCCGACCCGTGACATGCAGGAACAGGTTCAGCTTGGCCGGTGCGGAAACGTCGTACAGCGCCTTCATGCCGGTGATTATCCGGCTGCTGTGCAACGCCCTAGTGGTCGAGCACCACTCGCAGGTCAGCCGGCGGGGCGAGCCGCCTTGCGTGCAGGCGGCCCTCGGGCAGGCGCGACACGTCGGCTTGCCAGCCGGCCACAGCGGTTTCGGTACCCGCAAGCCAGTCGAACAGTGCGGTAACGGGGATTGCGGTGCCGGTGGCCTCGGTCAAAAGCGCATCAAGCGATTCGAATTCGCGGGTCTCGCCGTTGGCCTTGAGCCGGGCGGTGCCGGGCGCCCAGCTCAGCAGGGCCAGCGTGCTGCCCAGCGGGCTGTACAGGGACAGCTCGCCCGCCCGGGCCTGACCCCTGAGCTCGAACGCGGCCGAGAACGATTGAGCCTGGCTGCCTTCGACCTGCAGGGCAAGACGCCCGCTCCAGGGGCCAAGCCGCGGGTCTGCGCCGGCGCCCGTACGGGGCGGGCTGGCGCAAGCTGCCAGTACGCCGGCGACCAGCAAAACCACCAACCAGCTGGCCAGGCGGGCTGCAATGCTCATTGCCTCACGCGCAGGCGCTTGAGCGTTTCTTTCAGGGTCTCGTTGTCGTCGTTTTGCTGCTGGGCCTCTTTCCAGACCGCCTGGGCGCGGTCGCGCTCGCCGAGACTCCATAACACCTCGCCAAGGTGCGCGGCGATTTCGGGGTCAGGTCGCGCCTTGTAGGCCGTGTCAAGCACGCGCAGGGCTTCGGTCTTGTTGCCCATGCGGAATTCCACCCAGCCCAGGCTGTCGCTGATGAAGGGGTCGTCGGGCGCGTATTCGAGCGCCTTGCGGATCAGCTCTCGGGCCTCGGGCAGCCGCAAGCTGCGCTCGGCCAGCGAGTAGCCCAGCGCGTTGTAGGCATGGTAGTAATCGGGCTGGGTCGCGATCAGGCGGCGCAGCACCCGCTCCATTTCGACCAGATTGCCCAGCTTTTCAGCGGCCATTGCCAGGTCGTAGGCAAGGTCGGCGTCTTCCGGTTGCTTGGTCGCTGCTGCGGCCAGCACCTCGTAGGCTTCCTTGTATTGCCTGTTGTCGCGCAACAGCTGAACTTCGGCCATCAGCTTCATGCGCGCGTCGGCGGGCGTGCGTTCCGGCAGGGCGCGAAGCAGCTTGCGTGCTTCGTCCATCTTGCCCTGGCGCGCCAGGATGGACGCGCGCCGGGTCTGGGCCGCCAAGAGGTCTTCCGGGTTCTCGATCTTGTCCAGCAAGGCGGCGGCCAGGGGGTAGTCCTTGCGCTTTTCGGCGATCTGCGAGAGCGACAAATAGGCTTGCGCGAGCCCGCGGCCACGGTCTTCGCCCGATTGCAGCGTTTCGGACAAGGTGATGAATCGCTTGATCGAGGCCTCGGCGTTGTCGATCTGGTTGTCCTGCAATTGCAAGGTCCCCTGCACCAGCCAGGCCTCGGCAAATTCGGGCCGCTCCGCCGTGACGAACTTCAATTGCCGGGCGGCCTCGCCGTAGCGCTGCGTATCCAGCAAAACCCGTGCGTAGCCCATCCGCAGCTCAGGCACTGGCTTGCCGTCGATGTAGGTTTTCACCACCGCTTCGGCTTGCGGCAGTTTGGAATCCATCAGTTCCAGCGCCAGCAGCACCGGCGCCTCGGCGTGGGGGCCTGCCGCCTGGCCGCGGCGCGCAGCCTCAAGAGCGGCGGGCGTATCGCCAGCGGCCAGCCGCAGGCGGCCGACCGCGCTCCAGGCCGTCGGAGCCGTCGCCGGGTTGGCAATGTAGGGCGCCATCGCCTGTTCCACCACGGTGGCAGCAAGCTTCTTGTCACCCACGCGCGCATAGAAGCGGGGCGCCAGCATCAGCGACGCATTCCGGTCCTTCGGCTCAGCCAGGGCGAACTCGGTCTTGAGCGCCTCTGCACTCTCGGTGATCCGGTTCATCGCCAGCAGGATCTGCAGCACGTAGCGATTGGCTTCGCGCGAAGTCGGGTAGGCCTGCTTCCAGGCCCGGGCGGCTTGCAGCGCCAACTCACGCGTGCCGGATTGAAAGCCGACCTGCACCGCACGCTCATAGAGCACCGGATCGTTGGTCCTGAGTGCCGATTCCATGATCTGCGCGTAAGCGGTGCCGGGTTCGCCACCCTGCGCGTTAAGCTCGCCGAGCAGCAGCCGGTAGAACAAATCGGCATCGAGCGCCGAGGGCAGGGGAGCGGGCTCGGCCGAACCCTCTTGTGCCTGCGCCATGACAACGGCCGGACCGAGCCAGCCCAGCACGGCCAGCGCACCGGCCGCGAATCGATGGGAGAACTTCATCGACCCATAATAATGCAAGCATGTAACGGCGAGAGTAACGATGCCCGAGTTGCCAGAGGTTGAAGTCACCCGCCTGAGTTTTGCGGATCGCATCAGCGGCGCGCGCATCGTCCACCTGCGCATGGGCAAGCCGCTGCGCTGGCCGCTGGGCTGCGACCCGCAGACCCTTGTCGGGCGCACGGTTCAGGCCGTTCGGCGGCGGGGCAAGTACCTGCTGCTCGACCTGGATCGCGGCCTGCTGTTGATGCACCTGGGCATGTCGGGCAGTTTGAGCTTTGGCGCCAGCCAGCCGAAGCCGGGCCCCCACGACCACGCCGACCTGGCCACCAGCCGGGGTGTGCTGCGGCTGAACGACCCGCGCCGCTTTGGCGCCGTGGTGTATGCCGCTGGCGAGCAGGCACCGGAGGCGGAAAAACTGCTGGGGCGCCTGGGGGTCGAGCCGCTGGGCGACGGGTTTGACGCAGCTGCCTTCCATGCCGGCCTGAAGCGCCGCAGCGCGCCTGTCAAGCAGGTGCTGCTGGCCGGCGACCTGGTGGTGGGCGTGGGCAACATCTATGCCTCCGAGGCCCTGTTCCTGGCCGGCATTCGCCCGACGCTGGCGGCGGCGCGCATCAGCCGACCGCGTGCGCTCAAGCTGCGCGAGGCAGTGCGCGACGTGCTGGCGCGCGCTGTGCAAAAGGGTGGCAGCACCCTGCGCGATTTCTCAAACGCCCAGGGCGAGGCAGGCTACTTTCAGCTGGAGGCCATGGTGTATGACCGCGCCGGCCAGCCGTGCCGGGTCTGCGGTACACCGATCAGGGGTATCCGCCAGGGCCAGCGCGCCACCTATTTCTGCCCCCGGTGCCAGAAGCCCTGAGAGGCAATTTCCGGCGAGGGATGCTATATTCAAACTGACACCGAGGACGCAGTGGGCACTTCCTTCAACGAGCAGTTCGATCAGCACAGCGTTTGGCGGCGCGAGTTCGCCCTACGCCTGAAGCTGTTGTCCGAATGGCTGAAGGACCACGACCTGCTCGACGCCGCCGTCGAAGAGCGCCTGCGCCGGCTGGAAACCCAGATTCGCTCGGACAAGGTGATGGTGGCGTTTGTTGCCGAGTTTTCGCGCGGCAAGTCCGAACTGATCAACGCGATCTTCTTTGCCGGCTACAAGCGCCGGATCATGCCGGCCAGCGCCGGCCGCACCACCATGTGCCCGACCGAGCTGGGCTACGACAGCGACGTGCCGCCCTGCCTGAGGCTGTTGCCCATCGAATCCCGGCTGGAGCCCCAGGCCCTGATGGAATGGCGCGCCGTCCCGGAAAAATGGACCCGGGTTGACCTCGACGTCAACGATCCCGCGCAGCTGGCGCAGGCCTTCGAAAAGGTGGCCGAGGTGCGCCACGTCAGCAAGGACGAGGCTCGCGCGCTGGGCTTCTGGCATGACGACGTGCCCGAGGACAACCCGATCGTCGCGTCCGACGGCACAATCGAAGTGCCGCGCTGGCGCCACGCGCTGATCAATATCGCGCACCCATTGCTCAAGCAGGGCCTGGTGATCCTGGACACACCCGGCCTGAACGCCATCGGCGCCGAGCCGGAATTGACGGTCAACCTGATTCCGCAGGCCCACGCTGTCGTGTTCATCCTGGCGGCCGATACGGGCGTGACCAAGTCCGACCTGGCGATCTGGCGCGAACACCTGATCACCGAACAGGAAAACACCGACGCGCGGCTGGTCGTTCTCAACAAGATCGACACGATGTGGGATTCGCTGAGCACGCCGGTGCAGGTGCAGGCGCAGATCGAGCGCCAGCGCGTCACGTCCGCCGAAATCCTGGGGCTGCCCAAGGAGCAGGTGATTCCGGTCTCGGCCCAGAAGGGCCTGGTGGCCAAGGTCAACAACGACCCCGAGTTGCTGCAGGCCAGCCAGCTGCCGGTGCTCGAGCACGCGCTCAGCCATGGCGTGATGGGCCAGCGCCAGAAGATCCTGCGCTCGGCCGTGGGTGTGGGCATTGGCGAGCTGCGCGTCGAGGCCGGCCGCGCGATCAACATCCGTCGGCGCGACCTGGCCGAGCAAATGATCGAACTGCGGGGGCTGCGCGGCAAGAACACCACGGTGATCAAGCACATGCGCTCGCGCATCGAGCAGGAGCAGGGCGAATTCGATGTCAGCGGCGCCAAGATCCATGCCGTGCGGTCGGTACACCTGAAGCTGCTGCGTGAGGTCTTCGCGCTGCTGGGCACCAGCACGATGAAGGCCGAAATGGCCGAGTTGACCAAGGCGCTGCGCCAGCCCGGCATCAAGCTGGGCGTGCGCAAGGCCTATTCGCAGACGTTCGAGCGGCTGCGCGTGGGCTTGCGCCAGGCGCAGACCCGCAGCGGTGAGATCCAGTCGATGCTCACGGGAACGTTTCGTCAGCTCAATGCCGAATACGGCTTTTCGCTGCAGGCACCCAAGGAACCCGATCTGGCCCGCTATGAACGAGATCTCGATCTGGTCGAGCGCAGCCACAACCAGTACCTGGGCATGAGCAATGTGCTGCGCCTGGCGCAGCCCGAATTTGCCGATCGGCTGGTCCGCGCCCTGGCCACGCGGCTGCGGGTGGTGTACGAATCTGCGCTGGGCGAAGTGGAGTTGTGGAACAAATCGGCGGCGGCCCAGCTCGACGCCCAGTTGCGTGAGCGGCGGCGCAACTTCGGCCGGCGCATAGAGGCTATCGAGCGCATCCAGCACGCGGCCAGCGGGCTGGACGACCGCATCGGCGAAATCGAGGCGCAGGAGGCCACGCTGAGCCAGCTCGATGCCAAGCTGACCCAGCTGACATCGCATCTGGTCAGCATCCAGGCCAGTCCCGGGCCGTCGGTAGAGCCCGATTTGCTGCTGGCATGAGCCTGGCGGGCTTTGCCGGGCGCGTGGTGCGCTGGCAGCGCGTGCACGGACGCCATGATCTGCCCTGGCAGAACACGCGCGACCCGTACCGGGTCTGGCTCTCCGAAATCATGCTGCAGCAAACGCAGGTGGCGACCGTGCGGGACTACTACGCCCGCTTTTTGCAGCGGTTCCCCGATGTCCGGGCGCTGGCGGCCGCGCCGCTGGACGATGTGCTGGCCCTGTGGAGTGGCCTGGGCTACTACAGCCGGGCCCGAAACCTGCACCAATGCGCGCGGGTGGTTGTCGAGCAGCACGCCGCCGCCTTTCCGCGCAGCGCCGCGCAGTTGCAGGCGCTGCCGGGCATCGGCCGCTCCACTGCCGCCGCAGTCGCATCGCTGTGCTTTGGCGAGCGCATTGCTATCCTGGACGGCAACGTCAAGCGTGTGCTGAGCCGGGTGCTGGGGTATGGTGAAGATCTGGCGGTCGCCGCCAACGAGCGCGCCTTGTGGGCGCGTGCGCAAGAGTTGTTGCCAGCGCAAGGATCGGCGGACGCCGTGCAGCGCTACACCCAGGGTCTGATGGACCTCGGCGCCACGGTGTGCACACCCCGCAAGCCGGCGTGTGCCGTGTGTCCCGTACGCGAAATGTGCGCGGCAGCCCGCTGCGGTGAGCCGCACCGCTACCCCGTCAAGAGCCGCAAGCTCAAGCGCAGCGCGCAATCGCTGTGGCTGCTGCGCGCGCAGACACGCGACGGTTCGGTCTGGCTTGAGAAGCGCCCGACACCGGGCGTCTGGGCTGGCCTGTATTGCCTGCCCGTGTTCGAGAGCCGCGACGCGCTGGTGGCGGCCTTGCCGGCACGCGCGCAGCGCGCGCTGTGCGATGAGGCGGCGTTTGTCCATGTGCTGACGCACAAGGATCTGCACCTGCACCCGGTGGGGGTGACGCTTGCACGCGCGGCGCTGGAAAACCGTGACGGGAAGTGGTTCACGCCCGAGCAATGGCCGCAACTGGGTTTGCCGGCGCCCGTGCGAAAGTTGCTGGCGCAGTCGTTTGAAGAGATAGACACGTTTGGCGTTAATAATGCATTGCGTTAATCCGGGTCAATGACCAATGGCGCGTGTGTTTCGTCTGGACGTCTGAGGGCCCTAAAGACGTTGAGATCGTTGACTACCACTGAAGGAGTTACATCATGCGCACTGTTGCACCTGTCTCCCCCGGCGAAATGCTGGACGAGGAGTTTCTCAAGCCTCTAGGTCTGACGAAGTACCGGCTCGCCAAGGACATCGGCGTGCCTGCGCAGCGCATCGGCGACATTGTCGCGGGCAAGCGTGCGATTACCGCTGATACTGATCTCCGCTTGTGCCGGTATTTCGGCCTCAGCGACGGTTGGTGGCTTCGTGGCCAAGCTAACTACGACACTGCGCCATGGCACGCGAATCAATGGGTGAAGCGCTGGCACGCATTTCCCGGTGCGAGCTGCTGGCCGGCTGAGCGTGGCGACTCACGCCAGTCGGCGGCCGGGCGAACCTGGTCGCCTCAACCAACGTCGAGTTCGCGGTGTCGTTTTAGCGTAATCCAGCGCTCGCCAAATGCTGCTGCGAGCCGCTCGACCAGATACACGGAACGGTGCTGGCCGCCGGTGCAGCCGATCGCCACGGTGACGTAGCTGCGGTGATCGCGGGCCAGTGCCGCGAGCCAGTGGTCCAGAAAGCCCTCGATGTGGGCGTACATCTGCTGCACATCGGCGTGCTGATTCAGGAATTCGACCACCGGCTCGTCGCGCCCGCTCAGGTGGCGAAGCGTGGGCTCGTAGTGCGGATTGGGCAGCATCCGGACGTCGAATACATAGTCGGCATCCACGGGGATGCCGCGCTTGAAAGCGAACGATTCAAACACCAGCGTAAGCTGGCTCACGGGCGCCGACAGCAGTGACTTCACATGGGCCTGCAACTGCGAGGGCCGGATCACGCTGGTGTCGATCACGTGGGCTTGCTCACGCAGATCGGACAATAGCTCGCGCTCAAGCTCGATCGCGTCCACCAGCGCATGGCGCAGGTCGTGCGAGGGCGGTACGCCTGCTGCCGCCGCATCGTTGCCCGACAACGGATGGCGCCGGCGAGTTTCGGAAAAGCGCCGCACCAGGGTGTCGGTGGTGGCATCCAGAAACAGCGGGCGCACCAGCACGCCTTGCTCGCGCAGGCCGCGCAATTGGGCTGGCACCAGGGGCAACGAGGTAGCGCTGCGCACATCCATCGCAATGGCGACCCGGGTGGCATGGCTGCGCTGCTCGAGCGCCACAAAAGCCAGCAGCAATTCGGGCGGCAGGTTGTCCACGCAGTAGTAGCCGGCATCCTCCAGCGCGCGCAGCGCAACCGACTTGCCCGATCCCGACATGCCCGTGATCAGGACGATCTCGAGCGGCACCGGGGAGCCCTGCGTGTTCACGGTCGTGCCCCCAGCGCACCGTCTCCCAGCATTTCCTTGGCGTGGGCCAGGGTGGTGCCGGAAAGTCGTTCTCCGCCCAGCATCCGGGCAACTTCGGCCACACGCTGTTCACCCTGCACCGCGGCCACCGAACTTGACGCACCCAATGCATCGCTCTTCTTGGCCACCACCATGTGATGGTCGGCGCAGGCGGCAACCTGCGGCAAGTGCGTCACAGCCAGCACCTGGCGGTCGCGGCCCAGCTGTTTCATCAGGCGCCCAACGGTCTCGGCCACGGCGCCGCCGACGCCGGCATCGACCTCATCGAAGATCAGGGTCTGGGCCTGGCCCAGCTGGCTGGTCGTCACCGCGATGGCCAGCGCGATACGCGATAGCTCGCCGCCCGATGCCACCTTGCCAACTGGCCGGGGTGTGCTTGCCGCGTGACCCGCCACCAGAAAAGCAACGTCTTCCAGCCCGCTCTGGGCCGGCTGAGCAGACTTCTCCAGGGCAACCTCGAAACGCCCACCCTGCATGCCCAGCCCCTGCATGGCCTGGGTAATGGCGCGGGCCAGCAGCGGCGCGGCTTTGGTGCGGGCGCGGGACAGGCTGCGCGCCTCGACCATGTAGGCACTGGCGTGCTTCCTTACATCGGCTTCCATGGCCGCCAGGTTGGCCGCGGCATCCAGCCGGGCCATTTCTTCCTGCCATGAGGCAAGCAGCCTGGGCAATTCAGCCGGCGTTCGTTTGTAGCGCCGCGCCAGCGAGATCCACGACGAGATGCGCACGTCGAGTTCGGCCAGCCGCTGCGGGTCAAGATCGGTCTTGCGCAGGTAGCCCTGCAGCGAATGCGCGGCATCCTGCGCCTGCGCCAGGCTCGAAGACAACACCTCGGACAAACCCCGGAATGTCGGCTCGACATGTTCCTGCTCCTGCAGCAACGCCTGCGCCCGAGACAAGCCGCCCAGTGCGCTGCCTGCCTCGCCTTGCAGAGCCTCGAGGGCGTTGTCGGCTGCCTCCAGCAAGGCCTGGGCATGGGCCAGCCGCGTATGGCTGGTGTTGAGTTCGTCCCATTCGTCGGCGCCGGGGGCCAGCTTTTCGACTTCGCCGATCTGCCAGGCCAGGCGCTCTCGCTCTCGCAGCAGCGAATCCTGGGCGGCGCGGGCGTCGGCCAGCGTCGTTTCGGCAGCGCGCCATTGCTGCCACAGCAGCTGCAAGGCGCGGGTGCTGACGCCGGCGTAGCCGTCCAGCAGGGCGCGCACGGATTCGGGACGGGTGAGGCTTTGCCAGGCGTGCTGTCCGTGGATGTCCACCAGCCGCTCGCCCACCTCGCGCAGCTGGCCGGCCGTGGCAACGCTGCCGTTGATCCAGGCCCTGCTCTTGCCCTGGCTGTCCACACTGCGCCGCAGCAGCAAAGTGTCTTGCGTGTCGAAACCGGCTTCCTGAAGCCAGGCCGCCAGCGAGGCGGGCGGATCGAACTCGGCGCTGATTTCGGTGCGGGCGGCACCCTCTCGCACCACCGCAGCATCCGCTCGCGCGCCCAGCGCCAGCTGCAATGCGTCGATCAGGATGGACTTGCCGGCGCCTGTTTCGCCTGTGAGCACGCTGAAGCCGTCCGCCAGCTCCAGCTCCAGCTCGCGCACGATGACGAAATCCCGCAGGCTGATCCTCTTGAGGCTCATGCTCCCTCGTTCCAGTGCAGTTTCCTGCGCAGGGTATCGAAATAAGACCAGCCGCGCGGGTGCAAAAAGCGCACCCGGTGCTTGGACCGGCGAACCGTGATGCGGTCGCCGTGCAGCAGCGATGCCAGCGACTGCATGTCGAAATTGGCGCTGGCGTCGCGGCCCGAAACCACTTCGATGGCGATTTCGGCGGCGTCAGGCAGGACGATAGGGCGATTGGACAGCGTATGCGGCGCAATGGGGACCAGCACCCAGCCGTGGATGGTGGGGTGCAGCAGCGGGCCGCCGGCCGACAGCGCGTAGGCTGTGGAGCCGGTTGGCGAGGCCACGATCAGGCCATCCGCGCGCTGGTTGGCCACGAAGTGGCCGTCCACCTCCACCCGCAGTTCCACCATGCCCGACGTGGCGCCCCGGTTGACCACCACGTCGTTCATGGCCAGGGCGTCGAACACGCAGTGGCCGTCGCGCACCACCTGGGCGTGCATCACGCTGCGGTGGTCCTCCTCGTATTGACCGCGCAGCATGGGCGTCAACGTGGTACGGTAGCTATCAAGCGGGATGTCGGTGATGAAGCCCAGGCGCCCCTGATTGATGCCGATCAGAGGCACGCCGTAGCGGGCCAGTTGGCGGCCGATACCCAGCATGGTGCCGTCGCCCCCGACCACCAGGCCCAAGTCGCACTGGGCGCCGATGGTGGGCAGATCGAGCATGGGGTAACCGGTGATGCCGGCGTGGGAAGCCGTCTCGTATTCGAAAGACACTTCACACCCTTCCGAGGCCAGGAAGTGCGCGATGTCTTCGAGCACGGTGCGAGTGGCGGCACTGGCCGCTCCCGTTACCGCGGCATGGTATTTGCCAAACAGCGCAACCTGGCGGAACTGGGATTTCATCGGCAAATTACATCATTAAACTAAGATCGCAGGAAACCCGCCAATCATGCTCGATGACCGTGCCAAGTTGTTGCTGAAAGCCCTGGTCGAGCGCTACATCGCCGAGGGGCAGCCCGTGGGCTCGCGCACACTCTCGCGCGCCTCGGGGCTCGAGCTGTCGCCCGCGACTATCCGCAACGTCATGTCCGACCTGGAAGAGCTGGGGCTGATCGCCAGCCCGCATACCTCGGCCGGCCGCATCCCGACGGCGCGCGGTTACCGGCTTTTCGTCGACACCATGCTGACGGCGCAACGCGAGGAGCTGCGCCCGCCCAGCCTGGCCGCCGACCAGCCGCAAAGGGTGATCGCCAACGCCGCGCTGCTGCTTTCAAACCTGTCGCAGTTCGTGGGGGTGGTGGTGGCACCGCGCCGAACCTCGGTGTTCCGCCACATTGAATTTCTGCGCCTGTCGCAGCGGCGCTACCTGGTGATCATTGTCTCGCCCGATGGCGATGTGCAGAACCGGGTGGTGTTTACCGATGCCGACTACACCCAGGCGCAGCTGATAGCGGCGGCCAACTTCCTGAATGCCAACTACGCGGGCCTGGCGATAGAGCAGGTGCGCGAGCGCCTGAAGACCGAGGTGGACCAGCTGCGCGGCGAAATAGGCGCGCTGATGCAAACAGCTGTGCAGGCCAGCTCGGATGCCATGAGCCAGCAGGACGAAGTGGTGATCTCGGGTGAACGCAACCTGCTGGCGGTAAGCGATTTTTCCAGCGACATGGGACACCTGCGCCGCGCTTTCGAGCTGTTCGAGCAAAAGACCCAGCTGATGCGCCTGCTTGAGATTTCAAGCCAGGCCGAAGGCGTGCGCATCTTCATCGGCGGCGAAAGCAAGGTGGTGCCTTTCGAGGAACTGTCGGTGGTCAGCGCGTCGTATGTGGTGGACGGCCAGATTGTCGGCACCCTGGGCGTCATCGGGCCCACCCGAATGCCCTACGAGCGGATGATCCAGATCGTGGACATCACCGCCAAGCTGGTGGGCAACGCGCTGAGCCACAACAAGTAGTTCAGCCCTGCCGCGTCTTGTCTTATTCGCGGCCGGTAGGTCGGACGGGCCTGGGCCGCTGCCCCGCCGCAGGTGTCATCGACCGGGTAATAAGCCGTTGCGACGACTGCCGCCAGACATCAACGACGAACCACGTCGTCCCGTGAGCGGTACCTGGTGCGACGCGGTCGAGCAGGAAGCTGACAATCGCCAGATCGTCCACATCATGCACGGACAATTCACGCACGATGCCTTTGGTATGCCTGGAGCCGAATTCGCTCCGCAGCCAGTCTTCGGCGGTGGTCGTGTCTGCAGAAGACACCGATCTCAGTTCGAAATCGGCGGCCAGCATCGACATGACCGCCGGCCGGTCATGCCCCTGCAATGCCGCTTGCAACCCCCGTTCTAGCCCCAGGTAGCTTGAGACACTGCGAGTGGCCATTGCGCCGGCCCCGCCGCGCACACCAGGGGGCGGACTCGGCTGTGCAAGTGCCGCCTGCGACACCGCGCAGAGCAGCATTGCCCACAAAATGGCGGATATGTGCCGGCGGCCCAGCATCGGCGTGCTCAACTACCTTCCCGCACTCAGGTGCCGAGCGTGAGGCTCAACTCAAAGCCCGCCAATGCAGCCATGCTGCCCTGATGCGGTCAGGTAACCCGTGCCCGCTGTGTAGGCCTTATTTGACCACTCGCCCTGCACCTTCCACTTGCTGCCATCGCTAAAGGTTGCGAGCGGCCCGCCGAATGTCCATGCGCACTTGTCGCCGTTTTCAGCGCCTGCGGCGTCATACCAGCCGGGTGAGCCTGTCGAGCTGGTGGTGCTCGGGTCGGTACGGGCTTCAGACAATTCGTGCCCGGAGACGTTGG
>JANYAN010000134.1 GCA_025361305.1 Burkholderiales bacterium | reverse complement strand
CGCCGAAAAGGGTCGTGAACCCGCCGACAGCGAGCGCGAGGGTATCCGTACCCGCACGCTGGAGTCCGTGCGCGGCACCGTGCAGGCCGACATCCTGAAAGAAGACCAGGGCCAGAACACCTGCATCTTCTCGACCGAATTCAGTCTCAAGGTGATGGGCGACATCGCGCAGTATTTCGTGCACCACAACGTGCGAAACTTCTATTCGGTGTCCATCAGCGGCTACCACATCGCTGAGGCTGGTGCCAACCCGATCAGCCAGCTGGCCTTCACGCTGTCCAACGGCTTCACCCTGGTCGAGGCCTATCTGGCGCGCGGCATGCACGTCGACGATTTCGCACCCAATCTGTCGTTCTTCTTCTCCAACGGCATGGACCCCGAATACACCGTCATGGGCCGGGTTGCCCGACGGATCTGGGCGGTGGCGATGAAGGAAAGATATGGCGCCAACGAGCGCAGCCAGAAGCTCAAGTACCACATCCAGACCTCGGGGCGCAGCCTGCACGCCCAGGAGATCCAGTTCAACGACATCCGCACCACGCTGCAGGCGCTGATCGCGATCTACGACAACTGCAATTCGCTTCACACCAATGCTTTCGACGAGGCGATCACCACACCCACCGAGGACAGCGTCCGCCGAGCCATGGCGATCCAGCTGATCATTAACCGTGAATGGGGCCTGGCCAGGAACGAGAACCCGAACCAGGGCGCCTTCATCATCGAGGAACTGACCGAACTGGTGGAGGAAGCCGTGCTGGCCGAATTCAACGCCATCGCCGACCGCGGCGGCGTTCTGGGCGCGATGGAGACAGGCTACCAGCGCGGCCGCATCCAGGACGAAAGCATGCACTACGAGATGCTCAAGCACACCGGGGAGCTGCCGATCGTGGGCGTCAATACCTTCCGCAATCCGCACGGCGACCCCGTGCACGACAAGCTGGAACTGGCCCGTTCGACCGATGAGGAAAAGCAGGGGCAGCTTCGGCGGCTGAAGGATTTCCAGACCCGCCATGCCGCCCAGGCGCCGGGCATGCTGCGGCGCCTGCAGCAGGCGGTGATCGACAACGCCAACGTGTTCGAGGTGTTGATGGACGCAGTGCGCGTGTGTTCGCTGGGCCAGATCACGAACGCACTGTTCGAGGTTGGCGGGCAGTATCGGCGCAACATGTAATTTGCCGGCGGCGTGCGGCACGCAGTATTACCTAAGGTCTTACCCGCTACCGCAGTGCAGCATGGGTCCCTAGCATTCGCCATCTTCGCCGGTTCCGTGGGCGCGGCCACTCGACATCACCGCAGGAGTGCATTTTGGCAGCTGAGTTCATTCTCGAGACGAAAGGCTTGACCAAGGAGTTCAAGGGCTTCGTGGCGGTCAATAACGTCGATCTCAAGGTGCGGCGTGGCCACATCCACGCCCTGATCGGGCCGAACGGCGCCGGCAAGACAACCTTCTTCAACCTGCTGACCAAGTTTCTGCACCCCACCTCGGGCACGATCGACTACAACGGCGTGGACATCACTCACGAACGGCCCGCGCAGACAGCGCGGCGCGGCATTGTGCGTTCTTTCCAGATTTCGGCCGTCTTTCCGCACATGACAGTGCTGGAGAATGTCCGCGCGGCGTTGCAGCGCGGACTGGGTACGTCGTTTCACTTCTGGAAACCCGAGAGCACCCTGCTGCACCTGCACCAGCAGGCACTGAAACTGCTGACTGAGGTCGACCTGCAGGGCTTCGCCGACGAACTCACTGTCAACCTGCCCTACGGCCGCAAGCGTGCGCTCGAACTGGCCACCACCATGGCGCTCGAGCCTGAACTGATGCTGCTGGACGAGCCGACCCAGGGCATGGGCCATGAGGACGTTCACCGGGTCACCGAACTGATCCGCAAGGTGGCCCAGGGTCGCACTATCCTGATGGTCGAGCACAACATGAACGTCGTGTCCTCGATCGCCGACCGCATCACGGTGCTCCAGCGCGGCGCCATCATCGCCGACGGCCCCTATGCCGAAGTCTCGGCCAACCCGCTCGTGATCGAGGCCTACATGGGCACCGCCGACGCGGCGCTGCAGGGGGCGCACTGATGACGACCGAACTCCTGCGCATCGAGGGCCTGAACGCCTGGTATGGCGAATCGCACATTCTTCACGGCGTCGACCTCACGGTGAACGAAGGCGAAGTGGTTTGCCTGCTGGGCCGCAACGGCGCCGGCCGCACCACCACGATGCGGGCCATCGTGGGCCTGACGGGCACGCGCAAGGGTTCGATCCGCATCGGCGGCCTGGAAGCGATCAAGTTGCCGCCGCACAAGGTGGCGCGCCTGGGGGTGGGCTATTGCCCCGAGGAGCGGGGCATTTTCGCCAGTCTGTCGGCCGAGGAAAACCTGATGCTGCCCCCGGTCATTCGTTCAGGTGGCATGAGCGTGGCGGAAATCTACGACATGTTCCCGAACCTCAAGGAACGCGCTTCCAGCCCGGGTACGCGCCTGTCGGGCGGCGAGCAACAGATGTTGGCGGTAGCGCGGATCCTGCGCACTGGCGCGCGCTTGCTGCTGCTGGACGAGATCTCGGAGGGCCTGGCACCCGTGATCGTGCAGAAGCTGGCCGAAATGATCCGCACGCTCAAGGCCAAGGGCTATACGATCGTCCTGGTCGAGCAGAATTTCCGCTTTGCCGCGCCGCTGGCCGACCGGTTCTACATCATGGAACATGGCCGCATCGTCAAGCAATTCGAACAAGATGAACTGCAGCACAACATGGGCATGCTGCAGGAATATCTCGGGGTCTAGCGCCCGCGTGGTCCATCCGGCCAGTCTCATCAACCCAAAGGAGCATTCCGTGAAACTCAAGAAACTGACCACAGCCTGCGCGGTGGCGATGGCCACCCTGATTGGCGCCGCCGCGCCGGCACACGCCCAGATCTCCGGTGACGTGATCAAGATCGGCATCATTACCGACATGTCCAGCCTGTACGCGGACATCGACGGCCAGGGTGGTGTCGAGGCAATCAAGATGGCAATCGCCGACATGGGCGGTGCGATCAACGGCAAGAAGATCGAGCTGCTGTTTGCCGATCACCAGAACAAGGCCGACGTCGCCGCAGGCAAGGCCCGCGAATGGTTTGACACACAAGGCGTGGACGTGCTCATCGGCGGCACCAATTCGGGCACCAGCCTGGCGATGGCCAAGGTCGCGGCCGACAAGAAGAAGCCGTTTCTGGTCGTGGGCGCTGCGTCTTCGGCGCTGACCAACGATCAGTGCACGCCTTACACGGTCCATTGGGCCTATGACACAGTGGCGCTGGCCAAGGGGACCGGCAATGCGGTGGTCAAGGCCGGTGGCAAGACGTGGTACTTCCTGACCGCCGACTACGCCTTCGGCGCAGCGCTGCAGAACGATAC
>JANYAN010000127.1 GCA_025361305.1 Burkholderiales bacterium | reverse complement strand
TTCATGCTCAGGGCGCCCATCAGCAGGCCGGGCGTAGTTTTGTCGCAGCCGCCCATGAGCACCGCACCGTCGATCGGGTGACTGCGCAGAAGCTCTTCGGCTTCAATCGCCAGCAGGTTGCGATACAGCATCGTCGTGGGCTTGACAAAGTTTTCTGCAAGCGAGATTGCGGGAAGCTCCAGCGGAAATCCGCCTGCCTGCAACACACCGCGTTTGACTTCATCGGCCCGTTGCCGGAAGTGCGAGTGGCAGTTGTTAATGTCGCTCCAGGTATTCAGGATGGCGATCACCGGCTTGCCGGCCCAGTCGGCATGGTCGTAGCCCATCTGCATAGCGCGTGACCGATGGCCGAAGGAGCGGAAGTCATCGGGTGCGAACCAGCGCGCGCTGCGCAGTTCGTCATATGTCATGCGCCGGGCTGTCTGGTTCCTGGTGTCGCTCATGGAGTACTCATTCTTCCTTGATGCCGGCAGTCTTGATCACACGGACCCAGCGTTCCAGTTCGCTGGCGACGAACTTTGTGTACGCCGCGGCGCCCGGTGTGGGAACAACAAAACCCTGCGACTCGAGGCGAAGCCTGAGGGTTGGCGAATTCATGGCCGCGGTGGCCGCCGCTTCCAGCTTGTCCACGATGGGCTTTGGTGTTCCCCTGGCCACTGAAATGCCGGACCAGGACAGTGCGCTGAAACCAGGGAAACCGGATTCGCTGATGGTGGGAATATCGGGATACAGGGGATTGCGTACGGCACTGCTAACGGCCAGGGCCTTGAGCTTGCCGGCCTTGACGTACTGCAGGGCCACGTCCTGGTTGATGAACATGATGGGAATCTGGCCTCCCAGCAGGTCGGTCATCATCGGGCCACCGCCGCGGTAGGGAATTCCCACCATGAACAGCGGTTTGCAATCATTCATTTTCACACCGGTGCACGTGCTTGCGGTCTGCTTGAGCAGTTCCATCGCCATGTGGCCTGACGCGGCGAGCGTGTAGCCGTAGTTCAGCTTGCCCGGGTTGGCGCGGCCGTAGGCCAGAAACTCATGGAAGGTATTGAACGGGGCCGACGGATGGGCAACCAGCACGTTCGGGCCCGAATGAACTTGCGTCAGGTGAATGAAATCGCGCAGGGAATCGTAGGGCATCCTGGCATTGATACCGTGCGCGACGGCGTTCTGGCCAACGCCTGTCTGGATCAGCGTGTAGCCGTCGGGTGGCTGTTTCACGGCCCGGTCGGTTCCAATGACACCGCCCGCCCCGCCGATATCTTCCACCAGAACCGGCTGCTTGAGTTGCTTGCTCAGTTCCTCGGCCATCAGGCGAGCCATCACGTCGCTGGTACCTCCCGCCGGGAAGGGGGAGATCAGCTTGATCGGCCTGTTGGGATAGTCGGACTGCGCGAGGGCGGCCAGCGGCATGGCGAAGGTCAACGCAGCCACCGCCGCCAGCCGCATCAGGAGATGCTTGGACATGAAGTCAATCCTTGGTAACATACTAGTATCCTAACATTTGGACATGGTCAGGGCAAGCCCCGGACTCAACTCCACCCGCACATGGCCCGTGCCCGAACGCAGATCCCCGAATTCGCCGTGATGGCCGGCGGCGCGGCCGAGCGCCCCGGGCTGCCAGGGCGCGGCGGCATGGGACGCGGGGTTTACGAATCGATCCGCACGGCCATCCTCGACTGCACTTTTCTGCCCGGCATCGGGCTGTCGGAACAGGCACTGTCCGACGAGTTGCAGGTCAGTCGTGCGCCGGTGCGTGAGGCGTTCCGGCAACTCGTGGTCGAAGGCCTGCTCGAAGTCATACCCCAGCGTGGCACGTTCGTAGCCCGGCTCAGTCGCAGCAAGATTGCCGATGCGATCTTCGTACGCGAGGCGATCGAATGCCGGGCGGCAGAACTCGCAGCCGCTGCACCACGGGCCAGGCGCAGGCAACTCTCAGCTATCGTGCAGCGACAAGCCCGTGCCTCGGCACAGCATGACTACACGACGCATCTTTCGACCGATGAAGAGTTCCACCATCGCATCCTGGAACTGGCTGGTCACCCGCATGCCTGGCCCGCGCTGCGCCTGGCGCGCACCGGCATGAACCGGATCCGACACCTGGCCATACCGGAGGTTGGGAGCGATCGCATTGCGCTTGACCATCATCGCCTGATCGTTTCGGCGATCGTGGCGGGCGACGGTGCGGCTGCCAGCGCGGCGATGCGGGTGCATATCCATTCACCACTGGTCTTTCTCGACGCAATCCATGCGCGCCATCCCGCGTACTTCCAGGAAGAGCGCTAAGTCTGTTGGTCACCCTTGTGTAAACCAGCGCGATGCACGGTTCCATCCTGCGATATGGCCAGATAGCGGCTGCCTTGCGCCTCCAGCCAAGCCAGCGCGCCCGCTCCCTTGAGCATCGCAATGGTGGAGAGTGCCCCCGCTGTCGTCGTGTTGGCCGCGAGCACGCTGACCGATTGCCAATCCGACACCGGCCAGCCCGAGCATGGATTCAGGATATGGCAGTAGCGCCGTCCGTCCAGTTCGAAGAAGCGCTCGTAGTCCCCGCTGGTGGCAAGGCCACCGCGCCGCAGCGGCAGGCGTGCCACAGCGGTTGATTCGGCATCCTGGGCCGGCCGGGGATGCTGGATGTCGATGTGCCACTGGTCGTCGGACAGTTCTTCATGCCCACGTGGACCAAGCGCATGGATATCTCCGCCCAGGTTGATCAATGCGTGTGTAAACCCCTGGCCAAGCAGCACGCTCGCAGCACGGTCCGCCGCATATTCCTTGCCGAAGCCGCCGAAATCGATTTCCATGCCCTTCACGGGCAGAAAGACCTCGGGCGCATTCCAATGCACCTTGTCCCATCCCACCAGTGTCAGCAAGCTGGCCAGCCGGGCCGGCGCGGGCAGTTGACCGGTCCTGAAGTCCCAGGCCTGGCTCAGCACGCCGGATGTAACGTCGAACAGGCCATCGCTCATGGCCCAGAGATTCTTTGCAAAGTCCAGCAGGGACGAGGTTTCTGCGTCGACGGCAACGGCGCGCCCGCCAGCTGCCAGATTGATTTGCCCGATGACGCTGGTGTCGATGTAGCGCGAATACTTGGCTTCGATCCGCCGCACCTCGTCAATGGCCGCCTGCGCGGCGCGGCGCATAGCCTGTTCATCAGCGCCATCAATCTGGATGGAGCACGGAGAGGCCATCGCCGAAAAATCGAAGCGCAGGGTGATCCATGAAGGCATGGCGGCGAATGGCAGACTCAGAACTTGCGCACAATGCCCATCAGCATAAGACGGGCCCGGAACGGGTCAAGGTAGGGACTGCCGGCCCCGCCTGATTTGAGACCCGCGGATTGGCGGTATTGCTCCAGCTTCACGTCCACCGAGGTCTGCGGACTGTAGGCGTAGCTGATCTTCAGTGAAGCCGACAGCGCGCCGAAGCCAGCCAACCGCTGGTCGGCGGAAAATGGCGACGTCAGGCCCACAGCGTAGCCGATCGTGGCCAGATGGCTGGCCTGGCCCTGGGCGTCGGGCACCGGGTCGAAGTAAAAGCTGGCCGCGCCCTGGGTGTAGTAGCGCACGCCTGGCGTGACAGTCCAGGCTCCTGCCGGCTGGACCCACTCCAGGCTGACCGTGTACGACTTCACGCCAAACGTGTCGCGGTAGTAGCGGTAGCTGGTGCGCAGCGAGGCGTCGAACCGGTCGACATTGTGGTTCCAGCGAATCACCGCGGCATTCGCGTTGCGAAAGTCCGGCCGCTGGTCGAAGTCCTTGTATGGATCGCTGAAGTAGCCCCTGCCCTGCGTGCGCGTCAGAGTCAGCTGAACGATGTCGTCCATCGTCAGGACTTGCGTCAGCCCGGCAAGCAGCTCGTTGGTGCGCCGGTGCTGATCGGAGACGGCCCCGCCGCTGCGGGTGGTGTCGATCACATCGCCGGACGTGGCGAGCCCCAGCGACCACGTGCGATTGTTGTCGTCGCTGGACCAGCGTACGCCCAGGCTGAACGCGCGCGAAGTGTAGTCGTTCTCAGTCGAGTATGCCGTCCCCAGGGTCACGGCGCCTCGTGCGAGATAGCGCGTGACACGGACATCGGCCGCCCGCCGCTGGTCACTCATGTATGGGGTGGCTCCTGAGCGAAAGGTGTGCATTCGCGGCGTGGCGCCGGACACGCCATCGGCGAGCGCCGCGCCGTCGATGGCCCATTCGCCCGCCAGCGGCAGCAAGACATGGAGTTGCGGGCTGCGCACCGTGATGCGCTCCCAGTCGGGCTGGCCATCTTTGTAGTAGCCCAGCCTGAAGGCCACCTCCCCCTGCTCAGGCGCGGTCTCGCCATCTGCCGGCAGCGACACCGCCGCCAGGCCCGGCAGCATCAGCGTTGCCGCCAGGACGCCGTTCACCGAGCGCCCGACTCAATTGCAGCCACAACCGCCCCCGCCAACCCCATTGCCGCCACTTGAGTTTTCCTTGCTCGTGTAAACGTGCTGCACGAACCGTACGTCCAGCGCATCGTCCTCGAATGTCATCGACGGCCTGGACAGGCCGCCCTTTTCCCAGGCTGCCACCTGCCCCAGACCCGAACATCCAGCCAGCAGGCAAGAGGCGCAGAGTGAAATCAATGTGACGACGGTTCTCATCGTGCCCGCCTAGCGCTCGCCCAAGGCAATCTTGATCCGGCTTTCCAGTTCGGCCTGCTCGTCAGCGCGGAAACCACTATGCACGGCCAGCACACGGCCATCCGGCCCGATCAGGACCGAAGTGGGCATTGCCTTGACATCGTAGCTGCGCGGCACATTGCCCGCGGCATCGAACGCAAGCTCGAACCGCGCGGGCGTGCTGCGCAGAAATGACTGCGCCGCGGCCGACTTCTGGTCGACGTTGACACCCACGATGCGCAGGCCCTTGCCGCCATAGCGGGCTTGCATCTCGTTCATCCACGGGAACGATTGCTTGCACGGTGCGCACCAGGAGGCCCAGAAGTCGAGGTACACAGTTTTGCCACGGAAATCGGCGAGACGAATAACGCCGTGCGGGCCCGACAGTTCGAATGGGTGGGCCATTTCACCCACTTCAACTGCCCGAGCCAGCCACGGGGCAAACACAAGCATCAGGGTTATCCAGAGTTTCGGGAACATCGAAGCCTTCTTTGCATCAGAGCACGTGCGCATCGCAGTTATAAGCGAGCCGGCCTCAGTTGGCCATTGATCAGGAGAAGGCCCATGAGTTTCCACCTTTACAAGATCACTCAGCTTTATTCCAACGCCGACGGCACCGTTCAGTACATCGAACTGTAGGTTGCCAATTTCAGCGGCGAGTCTTTTTGGAACGGACTACCCATCACGGTAACGCAGGGCGGCACCACCCACACGTTCTTCTTCCCAAGCAACCTGCCCAGCACAGTGACGGCCAACACCACGGTGCTGATTGCGACCCAGGGGTTCGCCAACCTGGGAATCGTGACGCCGAACTTCATCGTGCCTTCGGGATTTCTGTTCGTCAATGGCGGCACGGTCAACTATGCGAGCGTCGACAGTGTGACGTATGGCGCCTTGCCGACCGATGGCACACATGCGCTGGACCGATTCGGCACGGTCGTTACCGCAACGCCGGTCAATTTCAGCGGCGCCACCGGCGTCATCGGTACCAACCACGCGCCCACGGGTGACGTGACAATAGCCGGCACGCCAACGCAGGAGCAGTTGCTGACGGCGCACACCGAGACGCTAGCCGACCAGGACGGCCTGGGCGCCCCGAGTTTTCAGTGGTTGCGGGGTGCGGCGTCGATCGCGGGAGCGACATCCAGCAGCTACTCCCTGACACAAGCCGACGTCGGGTCGGCGATCAGCGTGCGGGTGAGCTATACGGACGGGGGCGGCACGCCAGAGCATGTGACCTCGGCCGCAACGAGTGCCGTGGCGAACGTCAACGACCCGCCGTCCGGGACCGTGGTCATCACGGGAACTCCGATCCAGGGACAGACGCTTTCGGCCAATCCGTCGGGCATCGCCGATCCCGATGGGCTGGGCACGTTTGCCTATCAATGGCTGCGGGCAGGCAACCCGATTGGTGGAGCAACGGCTGCCGGCTACACGTTGAGCCAGGCGGATGTCGGGTCGTCTGTGAGCGTGCGCGTGTCCTACCTTGACGGAGGTGGCTTTGCCGAAAGCGTAACCGCCACCGGCACGGGTGCGGTGGCGAACGTCAACGACTTGCCTACGGGCGGTGTCACCATCAGCGGGGCCGCGACCCAGGGACAGACGCTCACGTCCAATACCGCGTCGCTGGCGGACCTGGACGGGCTCGGCACCCTGAGCTACCAGTGGCTACGTGGCGGCAACGCGAGCGCCGGCGCGACGGCCAACACTTACTCGCCAACCCAGGCCGATGTAGGATTGGCCATCAGCGTGCGAGTCAGCTATACAGATGGGGGCGGCGCGTTCGAATCGGTCACTTCCAGTGAGACCGCCGCAGTCGCCAACGTCAACGACCTGCCCACCGGCATCCTCAATATTCTCGGCACCCCAATCCAGGGCCAGAACCTTTCGGCAGACGCGACCGCCCTGGCGGACGCCGATGGCCTGGGGCCATTGAGCTATCAGTGGCTGCGCGATGGCAGCGGCATCACCGGTGCCAACGGCATCGGCTATTCGCCGATCCAGGCCGACGTGGGCCATGCGATCAGTGTACGCATCAGCTATACCGACGGCGGTGGCACGGCGGAAAGCGTTACGTCGGCTGCTACGGGTGCTGTTGCCAACGTCAACGATGCCCCCACGGGCAGTGTCGCCGTCTCGGGCACGGCCAGCCGAACCGAGATGCTGGTATCCAATACAAGTAGCTTGGCCGACGCCGATGGCCTGGGGCCGCTCAGCTACCAGTGGCTGCGCGGCGGCGGCGGGATCTCCGGCGCAAACGACAGCACCTATGTCCTGACGCTGGACGACGTTGGCGCGACCATCAGTCTGCGCGTCAGCTACACGGATGGCGGCGGCACACTCGAAAGCGTGGTTTCCGCCAGTACGGCTGTTGTGACGCTTTCCAACCATGCTCCAAGCGGCGCCATTGCAATCCTCGGTGTGGTGGCACAGGGCGCGACGCTTTCCGCCGACGTGAGCACGCTGGCCGATGCCGACGGGCTGGGCCCGTTTGCTTTCCAGTGGTTGAGAAACGGTCTCGATATCACCGGCGCGACGACCGGCAACTACACTCTGACCCAGGCCGACGTGGGATCTGCCGTCAGCGTGCGCGTGAACTACACGGACGGAGCGCACACGGCTGAGGTCCTGACATCTACCGCCACCGCTGCCGTGGCCAACGTCAACGATGCCCCCACGGGTGGCGTAGGCATAAGCGGGACAGCCTTGCAGGGGCAGAGTCTCACTGCCGTCACCGGCACATTGGCCGATGCTGATGGTCTTGGGGTTTTCAGCTATCAATGGTTACGCAGCGGCAACCCCATAGCCGGTGCGGCTTCGAGCAGCTATGCGCTGACGCTGGCGGACGTCGGTCAGGGGATCAGCGTCCAGGTGAGCTATACGGATGGCGGCGAAACCAGCGAAAGCCTGGTGTCTGGCGCGACCGCGGCGGTTGTGCCCTTGGACAACATTCCGCCCACAGTCACCATCTCTGACAACGCCCCCGGCACCGCTACCGGCCCCGTCACCTACACGCTGTCCTTCAGCGAGCCGGTCAGCGGCCTGGCCAGCAACGACTTCAGCGTCACCAACGGCAGTGTCACCTCGGTCACCGGCACGGACAGTAGCTACAACGTGGTGGTCACGCCCACCACGGGTGTCGAGGGAACCCTGTCCCTGGCCCTGCGAGCCGGCGCCGTCACCGATCTTTCCGGCAACCCCAATGCCGTTGCCAGCGCCGTCGGTCAACCGGTCGACACCCGGTCCCCGACGGTCACCGGCTTGACCCCTGCCGACGAATCCCTGGGCGTAGCCGTAGCCAGCAACATCGTGATCAACTTCAGCGAACCTATCACCCTGGGAAGCGGCAGCATCGTTCTGGAGACGGGCGGCGGCACCGCAGTAGCCACGTACGGCTCGGCCAGCCCCAGCCTGACCATCTCAGGCAGCCAGCTCACGATCAACCCCAGCGCCGACCTGTCCTATGGCACGGTGTACCAGGTGCAGTTCGCTCCCGATTCGGTCCAGGATGCGGCGGGCAACGCCTACGCGGGCACCACCAACTACAACTTCCTGACCACCGTGTTGAACCCGGCCGACCCCAAGACGGCTTACTACGAGACAGTGCAGAAGATGTACATCGGCTACTTCGGCCGTCCCGCCGACCCCGATGGCCTGGCCTATTGGGAGAACAGCCTGAACGTGGGTCATTCGCCCACCCTGACCGACCCGTTCTTCGTCTCCTACAGCACCAATCCGGCTGCGCGCTTCATGATCGACTTCTACGGCACCAGCCCGGAATCGAGCCGCCTGTATGCCGGGGCCAGCGTGGAGGACCGGGTCACGGCGATCTACCAGAACGTGCTGGACCGCGGGCCCGACGCGGGCGGGCTGGTCTACTGGTCGGCGCAGATCCGCTCCGGGGCACTCACATTCCCGCTTTTGGGCATCCGCATCGTCTCGGTGGCCGAGACCGACCCCAGCGGGCTGGACTCATCGACCATCGCCCAGAAGCTGGCCGTGGCTACCGAGTTCACCCAGGCGCTGGATACGCCGGCAGAAGTCACCGCCTATTCAGGCGATGCGGCCACGGCTGTCGCCCGCACCATGCTCAATCAGGTGAACGGCAGCACCAGTATTGCCAGCTTCGCACCCACGGTACAGACAACTATCGATCAGCTCTTGACGATGCACGCCGCGGCCGTCGACGTCCCCGATATCGCGTTGATCGGCGTCGGCGATTTCGGCCTCGCCTGACGCGCGCGGTCAGCTATCCAATTCGCGATAGCGCCGGAAGAGTCCTTCCTGGCTGAAGGGCAAGCGCCGTTCGCTGGCCAGGTACGCCGCAACCCGCTTGTGCTGGGCCACGCCGCCATGCAGGGCGAGTATCCGCGGCGACTTGCGAAGCGCGCGCTTTGCGCCCTTGGGGAACGCGTAGAGCAGGCCCTCGACCATCTGGAACAGCGACAAATCGGCGTACGACAAGCGTGCGCCGACCAGGTGGGGGAAGCTTCGCTGGGCCAGCCGATCGTTCTTCGGGTTGCGCTGCAAAACGGCCTCGAACCACGCGACGAATTTCGGAAGTCGGACCGCAAGAAAATCGGATGAACGCCTTAGCGCCTCGGCCTTCTGCTCTTCGTAGTAGAGCGAACTGGCTATCGGGTGATGCGTGTCGTGGACTTCGGTCACCAGGTCGGCGATCGTCAGCTGCAGCTGATGCGTCCACAGCCGGTCACGCTCGCTCTTGCCCACGAGCCCGAGTTTGGGTCCGAGGTAGAGCAGGATCGCTGCCGACTGCCCGATAACCAGCTTGCCGTCCACCAGGACAGGGCAGGCAAAAGGTGGGCGAGCGATCGACGCATCCTGCAGGTAATGCATCATCGCCGGCATACCTTTCCCGCTGGCTGCCTGGCCACGCGTAACGTCGACGTAGGGAGCTGCGGCGGCCTCAAGAGCCAGGCGGACAAACTCACCGCGGCCCTCGATCAACGGCCAGTAATGTAGCTGGTAGCCGTGGGTCATGGCATTGCTCCTGGGATCAGCGCAGTCGAAACTCGTGCCGCACACGCGTTGGTGTCATTTTGCACCCAGCCCCATCGAGCGGGTGATCACCTCTTTCATGATCTCGTTGGTGCCGCCGTAGATGCGCTGCACCCGTGCGTCGGCATAGGCCCGGGTAATCGGGTACTCCCACATGTAGCCGTAGCCGCCGTGCAGTTGCAGGCACTCGTCCATCACCTTGCATTGCAGGTCGGTGGTCCAGTACTTGGCCATGCTTGCCGTGGCTGTATCCAGCTTGTGCATGCAGACCAGCTCCAGGCACTTGTCGACGAAGACGCGCGCGATCTGCACCTCGGTCTGCAGTTCGGCCAGCGTGTAACGGGTGTTCTGATATGCCGCCACCGGCTGGCCAAACACCTTGCGCTCCTTGACGTACTGCGTGGTCCAGTCGATGGCGGCCTGGCTTGCCGCGACGGCGGTCACGGCGATCTGCATCCGCTCCCAGGGCAGTTGTTCCATCAGGCAGATGAAGCCGCGATTCTCCAGGGCAGCGCCGCCCAGCAGCATGTCCACCGGCACATGAACGTTGTCGAAGAAGAGCTCGGAAGTGTCCTGGGCCTTGAGGCCAAGCTTCTTCAGCCGCTTGCCTTTCTCGAAGCCCTTCATGCCCCGTTCGACCAGCAGCAGGCTCGTGCCCTTGGCGCCTGCCTCAGGCTGCGTCTTGGCCACCACGATCACCAGGTCGGCATGCCAGCCGTTCGTGATGAACGTCTTGCTGCCATTGAGCAGGTAGCTGCCGTCGGACTGCCTTATTGCCGTGCTGCGAATACCTTGCAGGTCGCTGCCCGCGGCCGGCTCGCTCATCGCAATCGCACCTACCAGTTCACCGCTTGCCAGCCTGGGCAGATAGCGTTGCTTCTGCTCGGCGGTTCCGTAGTTCAGGATATACGGCGCCACGATCTCGCTGTGCAGGCCGAACCCGATGCCGGTGAAGCCGCCCCGCGCCAGTTCCTCCATCAGGATCACCGAATACAGTTTGTCGCCGTCTGCTCCCCCGTACTCGTCAGGCATGGTCATGCACAGAAAACCATTGACGCCTGCCTTGTTCCATACCGCTCTGTCCACATACCCCTGTTCTTCCCATTCTTCGTGAAACGGCGCAATTTCCTTGTCGATGAAGCGTCGAAAGCTGTCGCGGAACGCTTCGTGGTCCGCGCTGAAGAGGGTGCGTTCGATCATAGGATGCTCCGGGGATTAGGTCTTGGCAGCGTCATTTTTGCAGAGCGGCTGCTTGGTGAAATGAATATACTGCATGGGCCCCATTGACCAAGCCATGTACCAGGAGCACATCATGACTGAAGCATTCGTCTACGACGCCATCCGGACCCCCCGCGGCAAGGGCAAGAAAGATGGCAGCCTGCACGAGGTCAAGCCGGTGAACCTGCTGGCCGGGGTGCTGGTCGAACTGCAGCGGCGCAACGATTTCGACACTGCCCAGGTGGACGACGTGGTGATGGGTGTGGTTTCACCGGTCGGTGAACAAGGCTCGGTGATCGCCAAGGTGGCCGCGCTGAAGGCGGGCTGGGATTTTCGCTGTGCGGGCGTCCAGCTCAACCGCTTCTGCGCCTCGGGCCTGGAGGCCGTGAACATGGCTGCGCAAAAGGTGCGCTCTGGCTGGGAAGATCTGGTCGTGGCCGGGGGCGTGGAAAGCATGAGCCGTGTACCCATAGGATCGGACGGCGGTGCCTGGGCCCAGGACCCCGAAACCAATTCAGCCACCGCGTTTGTGCCGCAGGGGATCGGCGCCGACCTGATTGCAACGCTGGATGGCTTCTCCCGCGACGATGTGGACGCCTTTGCCCTTGAATCACAGAGGCGCGCCTCCAACGCACGCGAGGGTGGTTTTTTCGCCGGCTCGGTGGTTCCGGTAAAGGACTTCCTGGACCAGACCATTCTGGACTTCGATGAATTCATCAAACCGCACACCACGATGGAAGGGCTGGCCGCGCTGCGCCCCGCGTTCGAACAGCTCGGCGGCATGGGCTTCGATCAGATCGCCATTGGCCGCTACCCGCAGGTCGAGCGCATCATCCACGTGCATCACGCTGGCAATTCGTCGGGCATCGTCGATGGCGCCGCGGCTATCCTGATCGGCAGCGAACAGGCCGGCAAGACGCACGGGTTCAAACCCCGCGCCCGCATCGTTGCCGCGGCATTGTCGGGTGCCGACCCGACGATTATGCTGACCGGACCGATGCCGGCAGCCCGCAAGGCGCTGGCCAAGGCCGGCATGACCATCGACCAGATCGACCTGTTCGAGGTGAACGAGGCCTTCGCTGCAGTGCCAATGCGCTTCATGAAGGAAATGGGCGTGCCGCACGAGAAGGTCAACGTGAACGGCGGTGCGATTGCCATGGGCCATCCGCTGGGCGCCACTGGCGCAATGATCCTGAACACCCTGATAGACGAGTTGCACCGGCGCAGGCTCCGCTTCGGACTGGCCACGCTGTGCGTGGGCGGCGGCATGGGCATTGCGACGATTGTCGAAAGAATATGAAAACCATCAAGTACGAACTGGCCGACGGCATCGCCACCATTACCTTCGACGAGCCTGGCTCGCCGGTCAATACGATGTGCGAGCAGTGGCAGCACGACCTGGTGGAAGTGACTGCGCGGGTGGTAAGCGACAGGGACACCATCAAGGGCATCCTGCTGGCTTCGAACAAGACTACGTTTTTCGCCGGTGCCGACCTCAAAGGCACGATGCGCCTCACGGCGCAGGACGGTCCACGGGTTTTTCGGGAAATCGAACAAACCAAGAAATGCTTCCGTACGCTGGAAACGCTGGGCAAACCCGTGGCCAGCTGCCTCAACGGTACGGCCCTGGGCGGCGGCTGGGAAGTGGCGCTGGTAGGTCACTACCGGGTGGCCGTCGACGATCCGAAGATACAGTTCGGCCTGCCCGAGATCACGCTGGGACTGATTCCCGGTGCATCGGGAATTACAAAAATGACGCGGCTGCTGGGCTTGATGGGCGCGCAGCCTTACATCCTCGAAAGCAGGCTGTTCAGCCCGCGCGAGGCCCTCGAACTTGGCCTGGTGCACGAACTTGTGCCCGACACCACCTCTCTGCGCACAACCGCATTGGCCTGGATTGCGCGGCACGAGGGCTCCGAGGCGCCAGCGCGTCACCCCTGGGACGACAAGAATTACAGGATGCCTGGTGGCACGCCAGCCAATCCGAAGGTCGCCGGCATGCTCAGCGTGGCGCCGGCGGTGCTCAGGCAGAAGACCCGTGGTTTGTATCCCGCACCTGAATATGCGCTGGCGGCCATGGTCGAAGGCGCCCAGGTCGATTTCGATACGGCCCTGCGCATTGAGAGTCGCTACCTCGCCAAGCTGATCGTCAGTCCGGTGGCCAAGAACATGATCAACACGTTCTTCTTCAACATGAACGCGATCAAGTCAGGGCAGAGCCGGCCCAGGGACGTGCCGCGCTACAAGCCACAAAAGGTGGGACTTTTGGGCGCAGGAATGATGGGCGCGGGCATCGCGTACGTCCAGGCCAGCCGCGGCGTGGCTACGGTGCTCAAGGATGTCTCGATCGACAAGGCCGAGGCCGGCAAGGCCTACAGCGGCCGATTGACGCAGCAGCGCGTCGACAAAGGGCGCTTGAGCCCGTACGATCAGGCCGCCCTTCTTGCCCACATTTCGCCCACCGACTCGGACGATGGCCTGAAGGGCTGCGATCTGATCATCGAAGCCGTCTTCGAGAATCGCGACCTGAAGGCGCGTGTGACGCAGGGGGCCGAGCCGATGCTCGCCGCAGGTGGCTTCTTCGCCAGCAACACGTCCACCCTGCCCATCACTGGCCTGGCCAAGGCCAGTGCGAGGCCGGCCAAATTCGTCGGCATCCACTTCTTCAGCCC
>JANYAN010000124.1 GCA_025361305.1 Burkholderiales bacterium | reverse complement strand
CCACGACCGGCGACGGCGGCATGACGTCGGAGGAACGCAACGCTTCGGAGACGCTGGTCTACCAGTGCCTGCCCTCCCGCTACGGCTTCAACCCCGACGACGTACGGCGCGCCGACGCCATCGAGGTCGTGATCGGCCAGGGCGCCAAGCCGGGCGGCGGCGGCTTGCTGCTGGGCCAGAAGGTCAACCCGCGCGTGGCCAAGATACGCACCCTGCCGCCGGGCGTGGACCAACGCTCGGCCTGCCGCCACCCCGACTGGACCGGCCCCGACGATCTGGTGATTAAGATCAAGGAGCTGCGCGAACTCACCGACTGGGAAAAACCCATCTACGTGAAGATCGGCGCCACGCGCGTGTTCAACGACGTGAAGCTGGCCGTGCACGCCGGCGCCGACGTGGTGGTGGTCGACGGCATGCAGGGCGGCACCGCGGCCACACAGACCTGCTTCATCGAGCATGTCGGCATCCCGACCCTGGCCGCGGTGCGCCAGGCCGTCGACGCGCTCGAAGAGCTGAACATGAAGGGCAAGGTGCAGCTCATCGTCTCCGGCGGCATCCGCAGCGGCCCCGACGTGGCTAAGGCCATCGCGATGGGCGCCGATGCGGTGGCCATCGGCCAGGGCATCCTGTTCGCGCTGGGCTGCAACTCCGAGACCTACATCCAGAACGGCGAACATGTCTCGGCACTCGGCGACTACGACGCCCTGGGCACTGCGCCCGGCCACTGTCACCACTGCCACACCGGCAAGTGCCCGGTGGGCGTGACCACGCAGGATAGCGTGCTCGAGCAGCGCCTACAGCCCGATGTGGGTGCAAAGCGGGTCAAGAACTATCTGAAGACCCTGAACATGGAGCTCACGACGATCGCGCGCGCCTGCGGCAAGCAGAACGTGCACCACTTGGAGCGCGAGGACCTGGTGGCGCTGACCCTGGAGGCGGCCGCAATGGCAAGGGTGCCGCTGGCCGGCACGAGCTGGATTCCGGGCGTCAGACTAGTGTAGTGCGTCATTTAGAAGTGTTCTTATTCAAGGCAGCGCGAGCGCGGGTGACTTTGGCGAGGATGTCGTTGGCCTTGGCGGTCCAGATAAACGGCTTTGGTTTGACGTTGTGCGCAGCGATGTACTCGTTGATGGCCGCCTCCAGCTCGGGCACGCTGGTGAAGACGCCGCGGCGGATGCGCTTGTCCGTGATGTCACGGAAAAAGCGCTCGACCATGTTGAGCCAGGAAGAACTGGTGGGCGTGAAGTGCATGTGAAAGCGCGGGTGCTTGGCCAGCCAGGCGAGGACCTCGGGGTGTTTGTGCGTGGCGTAGTTGTCCACGATCAGGTGCAGTTCCTTCTTCTTGGGTGTCTTGCGATCGATCGTCTTGAGGAACTGGAGCCATTCCTGATGCCGATGGAGCTGATCGGTCATCGACAGCACCTGGCCGGTGAGCATGTTCATGGCGGCGAACAGGGTGGTCACGCCGTTGCGCTTGTAGTCGTGCGTCATCGTCTTGCCCCGCCCGCGCTTGAGCGGCAGGCCCGGCTGCGTGCGGTCGAGCGCCTGGATCTGCGTCTTCTCGTCGCAGCACAGCACCAGCGCGTGCTCGGGCGGATCGAGGTAGAGACCCACGATGTCCTCGAGCTTCTCGATGAAGTGTGGGTCGTTGGAGAGCTTGAAGGACTCAACCCGGTGGGGCTTGAGCCCGTGGGCGCGCCAGATGCGGGCCACGGCAGTGGCATTGGTGCCCAGGTGCGCGCCCAGGGTGCGGGTGCTCCAGTGAGTTGCGCCTTCGGGGGTTTCCTCCAGCGTAACGCGCACCACCTCTTCCACGTTGGCCGCCTCGCGCGCCGTGCGCGGACGCCCCGGGCGCGTGGCGTCCTTCAGCAGACCGTCTACGCCGGCAGCCAGAAAGCGCGCACGCCAGCGTGCCGCGACGCGCCGGTCGGTGTCGAGCTTTTGCGCAATGTCCTTGTCCGACATTCCGTCGGCGGCCATCAGCACGATGCGAGCGCGCATCTGAACACGCGCCTCTACACGCTTGCGCTTGGAAAGAATCCGCAGACGCCGATCATCATCGGCCGTCAACTCGACTGGCTTGGCAACTCGCATGGCACTGACCTCCCGCACCCTTGGAGGTCAGGTCGCAATATAAGTTCCGTTATTTGCGGTGCACTACACTAGCAGGCGACTGCGCTCGCATGGGCGCACAGGTGTGGATGATCCACATCT
>JANYAN010000052.1 GCA_025361305.1 Burkholderiales bacterium | reverse complement strand
GTATCTCGTTCTGGTTTGTGCTGCTGACTGCCTTCATCAATGTGGTGGTGGTGATTGCCGGATGGGAAGTGATTACCTCGCGCGTCAACCAGTACATGGGCGCGTTCCTGATCCTCTCTGGCCTGATGATCGGTGTCTTCTGCGCGCTTGACGGCATCCTGTTCTACACCTTTTTCGAAGCCACGCTGATCCCGATGTACCTGATCATCGGCATCTGGGGCGGCCCGAACAAGATCTACGCGGCGTTCAAGTTCTTCCTGTACACGCTGCTGGGCTCGCTGCTGATGCTGATTGCCCTGGTGTTCCTCTACACCACCTCGGGCGGCAGCTTCGACATCGCCACCTGGCACAAGCTGCCGCTGTCCGAAACGGCGCAGACCCTGCTGTTCTTTGCCTTCCTGGCCGCCTTCGCGGTGAAGGTACCGATGTGGCCGGTCCACACATGGTTGCCCGACGTGCACGTGGAAGCGCCGACCGGTGGCTCGGCAGTGCTAGCGGCCATCATGCTCAAACTCGGTGCGTACGGCTTCCTGCGGTTTTCGATGCCGATCGCGCCCGATGCTTCGCGCGAGTGGGCCTGGTTGATCATTGCGCTATCGCTGATCGCCGTCATCTACGTCGGTCTGGTCGCGATGGTGCAGACTGACATGAAGAAGCTGGTGGCCTATTCATCAGTGGCCCACATGGGTTTCGTGACGCTGGGTTTTTTCATCTTCAACGATCTGGGCGTTGCCGGCGGGCTTGTCCAGATGATCGCCCACGGTTTTGTCTCGGCCGCGATGTTCCTGTGTATCGGTGTGCTGTATGACCGGGTGCATTCACGCGACATCGCCAGCTACGGCGGCGTGGTGAACACCATGCCCAACTTCGCGGCATTCGCGATGCTGTTCGCCATGGCCAATTGCGGCCTGCCCGGCACCGCGGGCTTCGTTGGCGAATGGATGGTCATCCTGGGCGCCGTCAAGAGCAACTTCTGGCTGGGCTTCGCGGCCGCGACGGCGCTGATCTTTGGGGCGGCGTATACGTTGTGGATGTACAAGCGCGTCTACATGGGTCCGGTGGGCAACGATCATGTGCGTGGCCTGTCCGACATCGGCAGCCGGGAATTCCTGATGCTGGCGCTTCTGGCTATCGCCGTGCTGTATCTGGGCGTCTTTCCCAAGCCCTTTACCGACATCATGAACGTCTCGGTAGCCGACTTCCTCAAGCACGTGGCGATGACCAAACTCAACTAATACCTATGAGCCCCCACGTTCACATTCGTTCTCTGCCCCCCGAGGGGGCGCTTGCCTCCCTGGAGGCGGCTCGTCGGGAGTCAAGACAAAAATGATCGACAACCTCAGTTGGATGAGCGTTTACCCCGACCTGGTGCTGCTGGTCATGGCCTGCGTGATTGCAATGGTCGACCTCACGGTCACCAGCCCGCGCCGCACGCTCACCTATGTGCTCACGCTGCTTTCGCTGGGCGTGGTGGCGGTGATGCAGGCGCTCTACGCGGTGGGTGACAACACCATCTATGGCTTCGGCAACATGGTGGTGAGCGACCCCATGGGCAACTGGCTCAAGTGCTTCGCGACCGTCGCCATGATGGTCACGCTGGTGTACGGCAGGCCTTACGCGGGAGACCGCGGCATGCTGCGCGGCGGCGAAATGTTCACGCTGTCGATGTTTGCACTTCTGGGCATCTTCACCATGATGTCGGGCAGCAACTTCCTGGTGATCTACCTCGGGCTTGAGCTGCTTACCCTGTGCAGCTATGCGCTGGTGGCACTGCGGCGCGACCATGCCACTTCGACCGAAGCGGCGATGAAATATTTTGTGTTGGGCGCGATGGCCAGCGGTTTTCTGCTGTACGGCCTTTCCATGCTCTATGGCGCCACCGGTTCGCTGGACATCGGCACGGTGTTCAAGGTAGTCAACTCGGGCCAGGTCAAGCACCAGGTGCTGGTATTCGGCCTGGTGTTTGTCGTCTCGGGCCTGGCCTTCAAGCTGGGCGCCGCTCCGTTCCACATGTGGATTCCCGACGTGTACCAGGGAGCGCCGACCTCGGTCACGCTGATGATCGCCAGCGCGCCCGAACTCGCGGCTTTCGCCATCTGCATCCGCCTGCTGGTCGAAGGTCTGCTGCCCCTGGCGATCGACTGGCAGCAGATGCTGGCCATCCTGGCGATCTGCTCGCTCATGATCGGAAACCTGGCCGCCATCGCGCAGAGCAACCTGAAGCGCATGCTGGCCTATTCGACCATCGGTCAGATGGGCTTCGTGCTGCTGGGCCTGTTGTCCGGCGTGGTGAACAACAACACGCTGTCCGCCGCCAACGCCTATAGCTCGGCGATGTTCTACATCATCACCTACGTGCTGACGACGCTGGCCAGTTTCGGTGTCATCCTGCTGCTGGCGCGCGAGGGCTTCGAGAGCGAGGAAATATCCGACCTGGCCGGCCTGAACCAGCGCAGCCCGCTGTATGCCGGCGTCATGGCCATCTGCCTGTTCTCGCTGGCCGGTGTGCCCCCGCTGGTGGGCTTCTATGCCAAGCTGGCCGTGCTTCAGGCGCTGGTCTCGTCGGGCCAGGCTCTGTACATCGTGCTGGCGGTGTTCGCGGTGATGATGTCGCTGGTGGCCGCGTTCTACTACCTGCGTGTCGTCAAAGTCATGTATTTCGACCAGCCAATCACAGCGACCACGGTATCGGCGCCGATCGATGTGCGCGTCGTGCTGTCGATCAACGGCGCACTGGTGCTGCTGCTGGGTATCCTGCCGGGCGGCCTGATGTCGCTGTGCGCCCGGGCCATCATCAAGACGCTGGCCACCTGAGGGGCCGGCGCCCCGTGGCTGCAGAACGTCCAGTCGGGCGAGTGGGTTTTGGACTGGAGCGGATAATGCGGCCATGAAGGTGCTCGACCTCCAGTGCTCGCACGCCCATTCCTTCGAAGGCTGGTTTGCCTCCGAGGACGATTTTCGTTCGCAGCTTGAGCGCGGCCTGGTGGAGTGCCCGCTGTGCGGCGACGCCGGAATTGTCAAGCTGCTCAGCGCGCCTCGCCTGAACCTGGGCGCCGTGCGGGAGGAACCCAAGCAGCAGGTCATGAGCACCGGTGACGCCTCACTTCAGACGGCGTGGCTGAAGATGGTGCGCCACGTGCTGGCCAACACCGAAGATGTGGGCGAACGCTTCCCCGAAGAAGCCCGGCGCATCCACTACGGCGAGACAGACGAGCGCGCCATCCGCGGCCAGGCCTCGCGCGAGGAAACCGAATCTCTGGCCGAGGAGGGCATTGCGGTGATGCCGCTTCCGATTCCCGCGTCGCTCAAAGAGCCGCTGCAGTAGGATGGTCGTCAGGACCCTGCCAAACCATGAACGACCTTGTAGTCCGACGCCTGCTGATCGACCTGGAAACGCCTTTTGCCGGCCGCTGGAACGGCGGCGACGCGTTTCGCTCAGCGTTTTTCAACGCGTTGTCCATGAGCTTCCCGGTCGGCGAACAGTACTTCATCGATTCGGTGCGAGACGGGTTCAAGGCCCTTCCAGAAGATCGGCATCAGCGTTTCGCGGCCGAAGTGCAGGGATTCGTAGGCCAGGAGGCGACCCATCGGCGCCTGCACGCGCTGTTCAACGACAACCTCGAGCGGCTCGGGTATCGCAACGGAATCGCCCACCGGGCGCGCGAGCGGATCAAGACCAATGCCCATCGCGACCTGCGCATGCATCTGGCCGCTACGGCGGCGACCGAGCATTTCACGGCCATCTTCGCGGATTGGCTCATGCACCACCCCGAAGCGCTCGAGGGGGCAGAGCCGCGCCTGCGCACGCTGTGGTTGTGGCATAGCGCCGAAGAGTCCGAACATCGCAATACGGCGTTCGACGTCCACCAGGCGGCGGGCGGCACCCACCCCTGGCGGATCCGGACTTTCCGCTATGTCACGGTGGTGTTCCTGACCGACGTGCTGCGCCAGACACTGAGTAACCTGTGGCATGACGGCAGCCTGTTCAAACTGGGCACCTGGCGCAGCGGTGCCAGTTTGCTGTTCGCCAGGGACGGATTGATCCGCGGCAATGTCGGGCTTTGGCGTGACTATCTGTCACCCGACTTTCATCCCAGCCAGCAGGACGCCCGATTGTCGCAGGAGTGGCTGCACGCCAACGTCCATCAGTTCGCGGTGGTCGGCGCGGGGCGCTGAGCGACAGGCAGCGGTGCTGCGAGCTGCCTGTCCTCAATCCATGAACTGCAGCGCTGCCAGCCGCGCATAGACGCCGTTGGCTGCCACCAACGAGTCGTGCGTTCCCTGTTCGACGATACGGCCATGGTCCAGCACCACGATCCGGTCGGCCTGCTGCACAGTGGCCAGTCGGTGGGCGATGACCAGTGTGGTGCGGTCGCGCATGGCCGACTCCAGGGCCGCCTGCACCATGCGTTCGCTCTCGGCGTCCAGAGCGCTGGTGGCTTCGTCCAGCAGCAGCAGCGGCGGGTTCTTCAGCATGGCCCGGGCAATGGCAATGCGCTGGCGCTGGCCGCCTGAGAGCCGTACGCCGCGCTCGCCCAGAAATGTGTCATAGGCCTCGGGCAGCGCCATGATGAAGTCGTGCGCGAAGGCGGCGCCGGCCGCGGCGATCACTTCGGCATCGCTCGCCTCGGGCCGGCCGTAGCGGATGTTGTCCATCGCACTGCTGGAAAAAATCACGGCATCCTGCGGCACGATGCCGATGCGCTGGCGCAGATCCTGCAGCGACAGTGCATTGGTGGGAACGCCGTCCAGCAGGATGCGTCCCTGCGCCGGATCGTAGAAGCGCAGCAGCAGCTGGAACACGGTGCTCTTGCCGGCGCCGCTGGGCCCGACAAGGGCGACCGTCTCGCCGGGCGCAACTGCGAGGTTGATCTCCTTCAGCGCCGCCGTGGCTGGGCGGGAAGGATAGTGAAATGTGACGCCCTCCATCGCAATGGCGCTTCCGCCCGACGGCGCGGGAGCGGTCACCGGCTGCTCAGGCGAAGAGACGGGCGAGCGTGCATCGAGCAATTCCATCAACCGCTCGGTGGCACCGGCCGCACGCAGCAGATCGCCATAGACCTCACCCAGCACCGCAACGGCACCCGCCAGAATGATCACGTAAACGACGGTCTGGCCCAGGTGGCCCGCGCTCATGGTGCCGGCGATCACGGCCTGCGTGCCCTGGTACAGGCCCCACAACAGCAATGCCGCATTGGCGATGATGATGAAGGCCACCAGCGCGGCACGGGCCCGCGTGCGGCGCACGGCAGTGCGAAACGCATCGCTGGTGGATGCGTCGAATCGCTCCGTCTCGCGCGACACGGCCGTGTAGCTCTGCACGACCGGTATCGCGTTGAGCACTTCGGCGGCGATCGCGCTCGAATCGGCGACCCGGTCCTGGCTGGCACGCGACAGACGGCGCACCCGTCGGCCAAACCACATCGTGGGTAGCACGACCAGCACGATGATCAGTATCACCTGCAGCATCAGATAGGGGTTCGTGACGACCAGCATCACCAACGCGCCTATGCCCATCACGGCGTTGCGCAGCCCCATCGACAACGAAGAGCCTACCACTGTCTGCACCAGCGTCGTGTCCGTGGTCAGCCGCGAGAGCACCTCGCCCGTCTGGGTGGTTTCGAAGAACTCGGGGCTTTGCTCCAGCACATGAGCGTAGACCGCGTTGCGCAAATCTGCCGTGACGCGTTCGCCCAGCCAGCTGACCATGTAGAAACGCGCGGCTGAAAAGAGGCCCAGCGCGACAGCGACGCCGAACAGCTCGAGGAAATGCTCGCGCAGCGCCATTAACTGTTCGCCCTTGTCTGGAGCGGACAGCCCACCGTCGATCAGGCCGCGCAGCGCCGCCGGGAAGATCAGCGTCGCCACGGCTGCCAGCACCAGGAAAACCCCGGCCAGCAAGATGCGGCCACGGTAGGGGCGCAGGAAGGGCAGCAGGCCCGAGAGCGAGCGCGGAGCGCCCTTGGCAGAGGAGGAAGCGGGTACGGACATGCCCCAGTGTACCCAAGCCATTGCCACTGCAAAGACAGCCTTGACAATATTTGCTTAGGCAATTAATATTCCCGCTATGGCAGTTGCGACACCCCGCCAACCCCGCTCGCTCGGCAAACATGCTTTGGCCACGCCCGGCTTCTATCGGCCGGACGACTACCGGCCCGACGAGAGCGTGGGCTACCTCATGCGCCGCATCCTCACCACCGTGTCCCTCGAAGTGGAGCGCGAGCTCGAGCCCAGCGGCCTGACCAACGCCCAGTGGGTGCCCTTGCTCAAGCTGCACATGGGTGTCGCGTCCACCGTGGCCGAGCTGGCACGCGAATGCCAGCTGGATGCCGGAGCCATGACGCGCATGCTCGACCGGCTGGAAACCAAGGGATTGCTGCGGCGCATTCGCTCGTCCGAGGACCGGCGCGTGGTCAACCTCGAGCTGACCGAAGAGGGGCGAGCGGCGGCCAGGCAGATTCCGGCGGTGCTCTGCGGTGTGCAGAACGCCCACATGCAGGGTTTCACCGTGCAGGAGTGGGAGCAACTCAAGACGTTCTTGCGCCGCATCCTGGCCAACGCCCTGGCGATCCAGGCCCAGAGGGAACAAGATAATGGCAAATAGATCTTCACTGCCGGGCGTTTGGCCCGGCGCTCTCGCGATGGCGGCGTTGCTGGCTGGCTGCGTTAGCCCGTCGGGCATCGTGCCCCAGGCCAGCCTGCGCGATGCGGCCTCGCTCGGGCTTGTTGCCGGTACCCAGCCCGGTCCACAGATTGCCACACAGTGGTGGCGCCAGTTCGGCGACGAACAGCTCAACCGGCTGGTCGATCGGGCGCTGGCGGGCAACCCCAGCCTGAAGATTGCCCAGGCCCGCTTGGTGCGCGCACAGGCGGTCACCGAAGTGGCCGAGGCAGCCAACCTGCCGCAGGTCACTGGCGGGCTCGACCTCACGCGCCAGCGGTATACCGAAAATGGCCTTTACCCACCGCCCCTTGCCGGATCTATCCGCAACAGCGGTACGCTGCAGTTGGGCACCAGCTGGGAGCTGGACTTCTTCGGAAAGAATCGCGCAGCGCTGGATGCGGCGCTGGGCACAGCGCGCGCGGCACAGGCCGACGCCGAGGCGGCGCGGCTGCTGCTGGCCAGCAATGTCGCCCGCGGCTATTTCCAGCTGGTGCGCCTTGGCGATCAGCTGGTCGTGGCGCGGCGCGCGCTGGCCCAGCGCGAAGAAGCGCTGCGCCTGGTGCGCGATCGCGTCAACGCCGGCCTGGATACGCAGTTGGAACTGCGCCAGAGCGAAGGCGCGCTGCCCGAGGCCCGCCAGCAGATCGAGGCGCTGCAGGAGCAGGCCGAGCTGACCCGCAATGCTCTGAGCGCGCTGGCCGGTGAGCCGGCAGCGGCACAGATTGGCAGCGCGCCGTCCCTGGTCGACCTCAAGCCCTTCGCGGCGGCCACCACCCTGCCGGCCGACCTGCTAGGCCAGCGGCCCGACGTGGCGGCCGCGCGCTGGCGCGTCGAAGCGGCGGGGCAGGATGTCATCAGCGCCAAGTCGCAGTTCTACCCGAACATCAACCTCGTGGCGTTCGCCGGCCTTTCCAGCCTGGGGCTGTCACGCCTGCTCGATGCCGGCAGCACGCAATGGGGCGTGAGCCCGGCCGTGCGGCTTCCAATCTTCGACGCCGGGCGCCTGCGCGCCAACCTGCGTGGCAAGACAGCCGACCTTGACGCCGCAGTGGAAAGCTACAACGCCACGCTGATTGAGGCCGTGCACGAGGTGGCCGACCAGATCGCGTCGATCAAGTCGATCGCTCGCCAGCAGGCCGAACAGCGCGACGCGCAGACATCTGCCGAAGCGGCCTACCAGATCGCGGTGCAGCGTTACCGCGCCGGGCTGGGCAACTACCTCAACGTGCTGACGGCCGAAACATCGGTGCTCAACCAGCGCCGCCTGGCCGTGGATCTGGCTGCCCGTGCACTGGACACACAGGTCGCCCTGATCCGCGCCCTGGGTGGTGGCTGGCAGGACAGCGCGGCCACAGTCGCCGCCAAATGAAATATTGAAGAGAGAAGAACATGAGCGAAACACAAGCCGGCCCGATCCGGGCGCGCAATCCGCAGCGCCGCAAGGCCCTCACCCTGCTGGCAATCTGCGTGGTTGTCATCGGTCTGGGGTGGAGCGCCTACGAATGGCTGGTTGGCAGCCACTACGAGGCCACGGACAACGCCTATGTACAAGGCAACGTTATCCAGATCACGCCGCAGATCGGCGGAACTGTGATGGCCATCCTGGCCGACGACACTGATTTCGTCAAAAGCGGCCAGGCGCTGGTCAAGCTCGACCCTGCGGATGCGAAGGTCGCCCTGGACCAGGCCGAGGCCAATCTGGCGCAGACGGTGCGCCAGGTGCGCACGCTTTTTGCCAACAACGGCGCACTGGCTGCCCAGATCCAGCTGCGTGAGGCCGATGCGGCGCGGACGCAGTCCGACATCGTGCGCGCCAACGACGACCTCAATCGCCGCCTCGCGCTGGTGGGTAGCGGAGCGGTGTCACGCGAGGAGCTGAACCATGCACAAACCCAGCTGGCCACGGCCCGCAGCAGCCTGGCCGCGGCGCAGGCCGCGGCGCTGACGGCCCGCGAACAACTAGCCAGCAACCAGGCCATGACCGAGGGCACGAGCATCGAGCAGCATCCGTCCGTGCAGGCGGCCGCGGCCAAGGTGCGCGAGGCCTGGCTGGCGACGCAGCGCGCCGCCTTGCTGGCACCGGTGGACGGCTACGTGGCCAAGCGCACGGTGCAACTGGGCCAGCGCGTGACGGCCGGCGCGCCAGTGATGTCCATCATCCCGCTCAACCAGGTCTGGGTCGATGCCAATTTCAAAGAAGTCCAGCTGCGCAAGATCCGCCTGGGCCAGCCCGTCAGCCTGGTCGCGGACGTCTACGGCAAGAAGGTCGAGTACCACGGCACGGTGGCCGGGCTGGGAGCGGGAACGGGCGCGGCTTTCGCGCTGCTGCCGGCGCAGAACGCCACCGGCAACTGGATCAAGGTGGTGCAGCGCGTCCCGGTGCGTGTCACGCTCGATGCCACTGAGATCGAGAAGAACCCGTTGCGTGTCGGCCTGTCGATGGTCGCCACGGTGGACGTGAGCGAACAGGGCGGCAAGGCGCTGGCTGACGGCTCGCGTGCGGCCATCGTGACGCAGACCCAGGTCAATAGCGGGCTGAACGGCGGAGCTGATGCCGAGGTGCATCGCGTCATCGCAGCGAATGCCGGGCGTGGTGCAGGCGCCGTGACGCGAGCGGGCTCGGGCGTTGCGGCGGCCGCGCAAGTCGTGCCCGGCGCCGTCGCCAGAGCGTCGTCGTCGTCGGTGAACTGAAGATCCGATGGCAGGTCCTACCGCCTACCTGCCGCCGCAGCCGCTGGAGGGCTCGGCGCGCACCTGGGGCACGATCGCCCTGTCCGCGGCCACGTTCATGAACGTGCTGGACAGCTCGATCGCCAACGTCTCGCTGCCGGCCATTGCCGGCGACCTGGGGGTCAGTCCGAACCAGGGCACCTGGGTCATCACCAGTTTCGCAGTGGCCAACGCGATCGCCGTGCCGCTGACGGGCTGGTTGTCGCAGCGCTTTGGCCAGGTGCGGCTGTTCGTTGCCAGCGTCGTCCTGTTCGTGATTGCTTCATGGATCTGCGGCCTGGCCCCCAACATGACCACGCTGATCGCCTTTCGCGCGCTGCAGGGATTCGTGGCCGGTCCGATGATCCCGTTGTCACAGTCGCTGCTGCTGGCCAGTTACCCTCGTGCGCTGGCGGGCCTGGCAATGGCCCTGTGGGCGATGACCACGCTGGTCGCGCCGGTGACAGGCCCGCTGCTGGGCGGGTGGATCACCGACAACCTCAGCTGGCCGTGGATCTTCTATATCAACATCCCGGTCGGCATCATCGCTGCCTTGGCTTCCTGGGCCATCTACCAGGAGCGTGAAAGCCCCACTCGCAAGCTGCCGATCGACTCGATCGGACTGGCCCTGCTGGTGGTCTGGGTCGGCTCGTTGCAGATCATGCTCGACATCGGCAAGGAGCACGACTGGTTCGGCTCGCCCGTTGTCGTTGCGCTGGCCGTGGTCGCCGCCGCCGGCTTCGTGTTCTTCCTGGTCTGGGAGCTTACGGACGAGCATCCCGTGGTGGATCTGCGCCTGTTCGCGCGGCGCAACTTCTGGACCGGCACGCTGGTGACGGCCGTGGGATACGGCCTGTTCTTCGGCAACATCGTGATCCTGCCGCTGTGGCTGCAGCAGTACATGGGCTACACGTCCACCGACGCGGGCATGATCCTGGCACCCGTGGGCCTGTTTGCGATCATCCTGGCGCCCGTCGTCGGCAAGAACATAACGCGGGTCGATCCCCGGCGATTTTCCACCTTTGCATTTCTGGTGTTCGCGCTGGTGCTCTGGATGCGCGCGCGCTTCAACACGCAAGCGGATTTCACCACCCTGATGATCCCGACTGTCATCCAGGGTGTGGCGATGGCGTTCTTCTTCATCCCGCTGGTGAGCATTACGCTGTCGGGCCTGCCGCCCGAGCGCATCCCTGCGGCGTCGGGCCTGACCAACTTCGCCCGTATCACGGCTGGCGCATTTGGCACTTCGATCTCGACCACGCTGTGGGAAAGCCGCGCAGCCCTGCACCACTCACAGCTTGCCGAGGCCGTCAATGCTGGCAGCTCTGCCACCCAGACGGCCTTCGCTGGCCTGGAGGCCGCAGGCCTGACGCCTGACCAGGCGCTGGCACAGATCAACCGGTTGGTGGACCAGCAGGCGTTCATGCTGGCAGCATCTGATATCTTCTTCGCGTCGGCCCTGGTGTTCCTGGCGCTGATTCCGCTGGTCTGGTTGACACGCCCCCAAATCGCCGGCGCCGCGGGTGCCGGGGCCGCTGCCGGGGCACACTAGCAGCCCCTATAACCGCAGCGCCTTTGAATAGCCGGTCATCTCCAGGTAGCCCCGCCCCACCTTCCTGCCGTTGCTTTCGTACAGATCACTCAGGCCTTCCCAGTAGATCGAACCGGTCGAGGCGCGGCTGTCGAGTTCCTGGTTGTCGACCACGGCCTTGACGGTGTAGAAGTCAGCGGGTGTGCGCACGATCCATTCGACCGGGTAGGTAGCCCGTGAAACAGGGCTGGTCCAGCGCCTTTGCGGGCTGAATACTGCCTCGCCGCGACTGAACGAATAAAGGCCGCCCTTGGGCGAGCGGAACGATCCGCCGTCCCACACTGGCGTGCCGTCCTTGCGGCGTAGCCGAAAGGCGGTAAGAGCGCTGCCGTCATCCAGGTTCATGCCGATCCAGTCCCAGCCCACGGCATCAGGCGGCATGATTTCCTCGCTCCACTCGTGGTCAAGCCAGGCCTTGCCGGCAACGTCAAAGCTGCGCCCCCGCAGCGTCACCGCGCCGCGCACGGCCAGTTGCGGTTGGCTGTAGTAGTAGCTGGCCTGCTTCTCGTCGGGCCCCTTTCGCGACAATCCCTGGTGCCCCTGCAGGAGTATCGGCTGGGTCGGCGCAAATTGAAGTTCCAGAGTGAAGTCGCCGGCGGGAATGGTTGCCGCGTAGCCGTCGCCGCGCCGCTCCAGCGACCAGTCGTTCACGCGCACGCGCGTATCGCCCTGGCCCGCGAGGGCGACGCCGAATCCCTCGCGCGCAATGCGCTGATCGTGCCACAGCATGTTGCCGCGCACGTCGGTCAGTGCGGCGTGGGCGAAGACCAGTTGCCGCGCCGCGAACTTCGACGTCATGGCCTCGGTTCCCTCGACCCGCGTACGAAAGAACGTGACCTGAAAGCCGAAGTCGCGGTCGCCGCTTTGCGCCTGGCCGGTGACGTACCACCACTCGGTGCGAAAACCGGGATGGGCCCCGTGGTCGGCCGGAAACTCCAGCGCCCTGGCCGGCAGCGCCATCGCAGCACGCGTCAGACCGAGCAGTGGCAGGCCCAGCAGCAGTGGTCGCCTGCGCATTACCAATCCTCCTTGACGGCAAGTACCGCGTCGGGTCCGGCCGCCGCCCGGCCGGCCAGCCAGGCCGTCAGCGTGCCGCATACGATGACGGCCGCGCAAAGGGCCAGTAGCCGAACCCAGGGAACGAGCAGGTCCATGGTCCAGTGAAAGCTCTGCGGGTTGACCACGTGCACCAGCACAACCGCAACGGCAAGCCCCAGCGCCAGCCCGGCGACCGATCCGATGACGGTCCAGGCCGCGCCCTCGCCAGCCACCACCGCAAGAATCTGCCGGCGCGTCAACCCCAGGTGCGCGAGCAGGCCGAATTCCTTGCGCCGAGCCAGCACCTGTGCGCTGAAGCTCGCCGCCACGCCGAACAGACCGATGCGATGGCCACCGCTTGCAGCCAGTAGGTGACGGCAAAGCTGCGGTCGAAAATGCGCAACGATGTGGCGCGCAACTGCGCTGCCGACGCGATGTCGACCAGCCCGGCCGCGCCGGCTTCACGCTGAGCCAGGTCGAGGACTTCCTGCTGCACCTGTGCCGCGTCGGCGCCGGGCGCAAGCCACAGTTGCAGGTCGTTGCTGCGCCGGTCGCCGGTCAGGCGTTCGAAATCACCCTGGCCCATGGCAATGGCACCACTTTGCCGTACATAGTCGCGCCACACCCCTGCGACAAAGAAAGCCGGCGCCTGGCCGGCCGCCGCCGCTGACGGTGCAAACGCCTTGGCCAGCAATTCGAAGCGAGTGCCGGGCCGGGCGCCGTACAGGTCGACCACCGCCTCGCTGACGTAGATACCCACGTCGCCCGAAGGTACGGGCAACGCTTCGCCAATCAGCGGCAACATCTGCGCCGGCGGGTCGATGCGACGGGCCAGCAGCGCGACCGGGGGCAGGGCGGGGTCCAGCTGCAGCGCGCGGATGCGTTGCGTCGCCACCCGCGCAACACCCGCAAGCTGCGCGGCCGCATTGACAAACTCTGGCGTGAGGTAAGCCGTCTCGCCGGCAGCAGCGGATTGCGCAGTGCGCAGGTAGAGGTCGGCCGGCAGCACGACGTCGAGCCAGCGCGACACCGACCCGCGAAAGCTCGCCACCATCACCGTCAGGGCCACCGCAAGGCTGAGGGCAGCCACCACACCGCTGACGGCTACGGCCGCCGTCTCGCGCACCCGCCGGGCCCGCTCTACCGCCAGCAGGGGGAGCAACCGGCGAGCGACCCAGGGGGCCAAGCGGTCATAGAGCAGCGCGACGGCCACCGGCAGCACGCTGATGCC
>JANYAN010000169.1 GCA_025361305.1 Burkholderiales bacterium | reverse complement strand
CCGTTAAGGTAGTTGGCTCCGGCGCTGCCAATCAGCGTATCGCCGAACTGATTGGACCCCGTGGCGTTCTCGATGCTGATCAGCGTGTCATTACCGGCGCCGGCATCGACACGGTCGAGTACTACAACGCGACTGCCGCTGTGACGGTCAACCTGCTCGCACAAACGGCATCGGGCGGCGACGGTAATGACACGCTGATCAGCATCGAGAACGCCACGGGGTCCAATCAGTTCGGCGATACGCTGATTGGCAGCGCCGGAGCCAACTACCTTAACGGTTACGGGGGTGACGACAGCATCTTCGGCGGCGCCGGCTCGGACACCCTGGTCGGGCGCGCCGGTAACGACACGCTGGACGGCGGCGTGGTGACGGACCGCGTCAATTACACCGACCTGAACGTCGTCAGCTACAGCAACGCCAAGATGGGCGTGGTCGTCGACCTGCGTGGCATCACGGGTGATGGCAGCACGGGCAGTGGCACAGCCGCTGACGGCGAGGGCGGCACTGACGTGCTGATGAACCTCGACTTCGTGACGGGATCGCCATTCAACGACCAGATGTTCGGCAGCACGGCCAAGATCTTCGAGCAGTTCGAGGGGGGCCTTGGCAACGACACGATCGACGGCGGTGCCATCGATCCGATCTTGCAGGACAACGCGAACCGTGTGACGTATCAAAACGCTAGCTCGGCGGTGACCGTCGATCTGGCCGCCGGCTCCGCCAGTGGGGGTGACGGCACCGACACGCTGGTCAATGTCAATTCGTCGCGGGGGAGCGCGTTTGGCGACACGCTGCTGGGCTCCGATACAACCCTCGTGACCGAGGAATTCGAAGGCCGTGCCGGCAACGACACGATCGACGGGCGCGGTGGTTTCGACAGGGTGCGATACGACTCCGCAACGACCGGCGTCAACGTCAACCTGGCCACGGGAATCGCCACCGACGGACTGGGTGGCACCGATACCCTGCTGAACATCGAGATGGTCCGGGGATCGAACTTTGCCGACACCCTGACCGGAGGCAATCCGGCCAACGGCACCGGGGCGTCCGACGGCTTTGAAGCGTTCCTGGGCCAGGGCGGCAACGACACGATCAATGGCGGCGGGGGTTTCGACCGCGCGGACTACTACACCAGCACCAGCGGTGTCGTCGCGACACTTGGCGGTACCGGCGTCGGCACGGCAAGCGATGGGCTGGGCGGCACCGACACGCTGATCAACATCGAGGGCTTGCGCGGCTCGGCATTCGCGGACGCTCTTACCGGCAGCGACAGTGGCGTGTATGAGTCCTTCGAGGGCCGTGAGGGCAATGACACCATTGACGGCCGCGGTGGCGAAGACCGCGTGGACTACTACCGCACCAGTTCCGCGGTGGTCGTGAACCTGCTGACCGGGACGGCGAGCGACGGCTTCGGCGGCACCGATACACTCTCGAACATCGAGGATGTGCGCGCATCGGCGTACAGCGATTCGGTGACGCTGTCGAATGCCAGCGGCGTGGCCTACGGCGAGGCGGGCAACGACACGCTGGTGGGCGGCGCCGGCAACGACCTGCTGGGCGGGGGAAGCGGCGCCGACTCCATCAACGGCGGTGCCGGGTTCGACACTGTCACCTATGCGGACGACAGCTACGATTTCGGGCCCAACCCGACCGGAGTGGGTGTCAATGTCAATCTGGCGACGGGGCTGGCCACCGACAACTGGGGCCAGATCGACCATCTGGGCGGGATCGAGGCGGTCACCGGCTCGAACTATGGCGATGTGATCGTCGGCGATGCGGGCCCCAACCTGCTCCAGGGTGGCGCGGGCAACGACACGCTGACCGGCGGCGCCGGCATCGACACGTTCGTCGGCGGCCTGGGCATCGACACCGTCACTGACTTTGTCGCGGGGGCCGGTGGCGACAAGCTTGCGTATGATCCCACCGCGCCGGCGCTGGTCAATTTCGTGAGCGGCAACCCGTGGGCCCAGGGCTACTTCCGTGTCACGCAATCGGGCCCGGACACACTGGTGCAGGTGGACGTTGACGGTCCGTCCGGGCCGCAGGCCTTTCAGACCATCGGGGTACTTGCCGGCGTCACCGCCAGCAACCTGACCAGCGCCAACTCGGCAGACGGATACGACATCCAGGCCGCGGTCAACCTGACCGGCAGCGCCGGCAGCGATACCCTGGTTGGTACCTCCGGCAACGACGTTCTATCAGGTCTGGGCGGCAACGACAGCCTGTCGGGCCTGGGCGGCGACGACCTGCTCGACGGCGGCGCCGGCATCGACCGCATGGAAGGCGGCGCCGGCAGCGACAGCTACGTCGTCGACAACAGCGCCGACGTCGTGGTCGAACTTGCCGGCGCCGGCTACGACATCGTGACCTCCTCGGTCGACTTCATCCTGCCCGACAACGTCGAACGCCTCACCCTCACCGGCACCGGCA
>JANYAN010000010.1 GCA_025361305.1 Burkholderiales bacterium | reverse complement strand
GAAGCTCTCGATGGAGGCGTTTTGCACTGGCTTGCCCGGCTGGATGAATCGCAGTTCCACACAGCCTCGGTCGGAAGCGGACCTCCTCTCTAGAGGTTCAGGAATAAGATAATCGACTGTTTTGTAGGCTCTACCTGCCGGATGCGCTCTTGGGGGTCATTCTGCCGTCTCTACTGCCCGTAGGGGCTGCAAATTCCACGGCCGCATGTCCACTGGCCATAGAAGCGCCGAGGCCAAGGCGGCCGCGGGACGCAACAGGAGGCGCAAGAAATTTCGCTGAAGGCAGGCATCAGTCCTTGAAACCGGCCATTGAGCCAGATCAACGGCCATCAGGTCACTTGATGAACAAATCAGCAAGGGGCCATTCAGTGGGGAGTTGACAAGTGATGATGACAAAGACGAGTTGGGTTGCCATGAGCGTGGCGCTCGTCGCTGCCTTTGCGATTGCCAAGAATGCCGGGAGTGTGCCTTACAACGAGGCACTCATACGGATCCAGTCTACCGAGCGCTTGGCGCCGATTGAGCCAGCATTGCAAGATGAGCCTCTGGAAACTCAAGTCATGCTGCTCAACTATTCGAGCGATAAGGTGCTGCTGGCGAAGGCTGCGATTGCCCTGTCGAAATACCGTTTCCAATCTCGAAAGCTTTTGACGGACTATGGCTCGGAGCCCGATTTCAAGGATGCACTCCGAAAATACGGCGAGGAGATCGTCCCCGTAATCATGTATTTCGTGGACAACGAAGTTTGGACGGTCACGGCGATGACCATCGTAACCGTCGGCCTGCGGACCCTCATCGACACTCTCACGTCGGCTTGGGTGGCAGTTACGGGCGGTGTGCCGCCGCCGTCTCAGGGAGGGCAAGAGCTAAGTCCGACAGCTACTCAACGTGGGTGGTATGCAGTGCAGTTCATCAAGCGCGACGGTCATTTCTTTCTCGGACAGTTTTCCGTCAACAGTTCTGGGATCGCCAAATGGAATCAAACCGACCGAGTGTGGGAGGCATTGGGAAATTTGTTGAAGGGTGGCATCAGCGGTTTGGAGACCAAGATTGACCGCGACGAAGACTATGGTGCACCGGACGTGTTCTTCGCGCTTGTTGACGTCATCCCGTTCGTGGCTGCTACCAAACTGATCCGGGGCGGACGGATCGTCACGACGTCGGGGAAGGAACTCAGCATTCCGGGGCGGACACGGGTACTGGCTCCAAGATGGATACCCAGGAGTTCCTTGTTGTCTGGATTGGGCAAATATGGCGCGATCGCGGCCACTGGGTACGTTCTAGTGCGGCACCCAGGGCTGATCAACAGCCTGATCGCCGAACTGGCGGCGAAGTTGGGAATTCCTGCTTGGCTATTGCAGGGTGGATTCTGGTTCGCTCTGATTTTCATCGTGACTTATCCAGTCCAGTGGATTCTGAAGCTACTTGTTCGTGCAGCATTGGCACTGTGGGGCACACGCGCCCGTTCGCCGGCTTGAATGAGCGGACCAGCGTTTCAGTCATGACGCAGGGTGGCTCAGATTTGATTCGGTGCGGACACCGCAGCGCCTCCACGCAAGGTCATGGCGGAGGTTTCGCAGTCTCCCATCGCCGTTGATTGCTCTCGAAATGGTGACGCATATCCCGAATCGACGTGAATGTGTCATCGCCAGGCCCATGATCCGTCAGCAGTCCATAGGCGCGCAGGCTTTCGACAATTGACTTCGACGCCCGCAGGAACTTCATTTCCGTGCCGCCCTCGGCAAGGGTCCTTCGAAGCGAGGCCAAGGTCGCTCCGGCGGAAAAGTCGACGTCGTCCACCGAGTCCATATCCAGAACAAACCAGCGCAATGGTGGCTCGGCGGCGGACGCGAGCGCGATAACCTCGCGCGACAGCACATCCGCGTTGGCGTAGTACATCGAGTGGCTGAATCGGTAGACCATCAGGCCGGGTGCGTACTCCTCGGATGCCGCGACGGGCAGCAACCTGGCGTGCCCGTCTTCACCGCGGGCGATCACGCTGTTCAAAGGCCGGTAGCCGCGCCGAACATGGTCGATCAGCGACAAGGTCATGGCCGCCGCGACCGCCAGCTCCACGCCGGCCAGCACGACCGCGGCCCCAGTCGCCGCCGCCACCCAGAACTCGGAGGGACGCGCGGCCAGAATCGTGCGCAACTCGTGAACGTGAATCAGCTCGACCCCGATCAGGAACACGACGCCGGACAGCGCAGCCGTGGGCAGCAACCCGATCGGTCCCGTGAAGAAAAGCAGGACTACCAGAACGACCGCCGCCATCGTAAGGTGGGCGACCTGGCTGCGCCCACCGGCGGCATCGACCATCTCGGTTTTGGTCGGACTGCCGTTCACGACAAAGGCGCCCGTCAGCCCCGCGCCCGCATTGGCCAACGCCAGAGCGAGCAGATCCGCGTCTTCGTCGAACGGCTGGTTGTATTTCCACGCATAGGCGCGGGAGGTGGCGGCACTTTGGGCCAGGATGACCACGGACATGGCAAGCGCCACAGGTAGCAGAGTGCTCCACTGCGCCCATTCGGACGCGCTCCCCGGCACGGCGATTTGGGGCAGTCCGCCTCGCAGCGGCCCGATCACCGCGACGCCTCGTGATTGCAGTTCGTACACCCCACTGGCAATCAAGGCCGCGACGATGGCCACAAGGGCCCCCGGCAGCTTCCGGGACCACCTTCGCAGCAATAAGGTCAGTGCCACAACGGCCAGGCCCACGGCGGCATCGGGGGGATGCATCTCGCCCAGGTGCTGCGCAGTGGACCACGCTTTCGCGAGCGTGCCCTGCACCTCGCCGATCCGAATGCCAAACAGGCCAGGCAATTCACCCAGAGCGACCTGCACGCCGACCCCCGCGAGAAATCCGACCAGCACCGTGCGCGACAGAAAGTCCGCCAGAAACGAAAGTCTCGTGATCCGGGCGACCAGCAGGATTGCGGCCGTGAGCAGTGCAAGCATCCCGGCTGCGGCCATCCATTCCCCTGAGGCGGGCCGAAGAAGCGGCGTCAAGGATGCCGCCATGATCGCGGCGGTGGCCGAGTCGGCGCCCACCACGAGCAGGCGGGACGAGCCGAAGATCGCGAACACGATGGCGGGCAGCAGCAGCGTGTACAGGCCGGTCACCACGGGGGTCCCTGCAATGCGCGTGTAGCCCATCACCTCGGGGATCGCCAGCGCGGCCAGCGTGATACCGGCGACAACATCGCGAACCAGGCCTGCACCGGCAACAGGGAGCAGGGCCCGAAACATCCTTAGACGATCTTGCAGGGAATCACGGCGTCCTCGTCGATGCTGTAGACCGCGCACATCCGGTGGTAGCCGTCCGCGACGATGACGCGGCCCAGCCCCGTGTCGCGAACTAGCAGGATCGGCGAAAGCGGCTTGCCGTCCTTGATCTTCTGGCGATCCTTGTCCACATGGCTGTTGCTCAGGCCCAGCTGGGAGAGCCCGGAAGCCCTGAAAATATCTTTCGCCATGAACTTGGCCATGGGTGCTGATCGGAGCAGGCGAACCAGTTCGTCGACCGCTTCACCCGGACGCAGCAGGGACAGGAAGCTCGCAGCGGCCGGATAGTCGTGGTCCTCGGGTGCCGCCAGCCATTTCACGAGGATGTTGTTGTTCAGCTTGTCCTTGCCCATGGGCCATCTCCGGAAATCCAGGTGTGAACGGTATGAACCATTTATATCATTAACTCTGGAGCAAGAATGGCAACATCGAAAGAGAGAGTGGCAGCGAAAGTGCCCCAACGCAAGGCCGTTACCAAGCGGGCGGCGCGCGCCCCGGGCGCCGAGCAGCCACTCAAACCCTTGGGCCACGCACCTTCGTCCGACAAGATCAAGAAGCCCAAGCTGGTTCGGGACAAGCGCTAGTCTTACTGTGTCATAAATTACATAATCGTATGTCATGAATTGCTTCTACATTCGAAAGTTTGGCTGGCAGTGGGGCGGGCATGGAAGCAATCCGGAACTTCAACGCAGATGCGTTGCTCGACGGGCTCGTGAGCCTGGTCTCGGCGTTCTGGCTTGCCGGCCATGAGGCAGGCGCTCTGGGGCCCAAGAGTAGGCGTGTCCGATTTCTTGGCCACGTCGAAACGTTTTTTTGTATTGAATCATGACCATTAAAGTCTTCTTCCGCCGCGCTCGACTTGGGTGTCTGTTTGCAGCTGGCTCGATCGCTTTCGGTACTCTCCCTGTCCTCGCAGCCGATGGTTCCGACGCTTCTCAAGATCCCTGGCGGATAAACGCCCAATTGACGAACGTCACCCAGTGGCATCGGCGCTTTCGTTCACCCTATGAGGGCGCGAACAGCCTGGATGCCAGCGGGCGCGCCGAGGAAACCTCGGATGTCACGCTCTTCGCCGGTCTTCAACTGGGACCCCGGACCGAGATCTGGGTCAACCCCGAGATTGATCAGGGTTTCGGGCTGAGCAACACGCTGGGCGTGGCGGGCTTCCCGAGCGGTGAAGCCTATAAGGTCGGCGCCAACAGGCCGTACTTTCGGCTGCCGCGCGTGTTCCTTCGGCATACGCTCGACGTGAATGGCGAGCTCCGATCGGTGGAGGCTGGGACCAACCAGTTCGCATCGTCGGTGGCATCGAACAAGGCCGTCTTCACGTTCGGAAAGTTCTCGGTTGTTGACATCTTCGACGTCAACAGCTACGCACACGACCCACGCGGTGACTTCATGAATTGGGCAATCGTCGATGCGGGTGCCTTCGACTATGCGGCCGATCCGTGGGGCTATACCTTTGGGGCTGTCGCCGAATGGACTCAGGGCAGGTGGACGCTGCGCGGAGGGGCGTTTCAGATGTCGCAGCTTCCCAATGACAAGGTAGCCGGCCTGCATCCTCGTCAACACACGCTCGTCGCAGAAGTCGAGAAGAGGTACGAATGGAAAGAACGCCCAGGGAAAATCAAATGGCTCGGTTTCGTGAACTACGCTCGCATGGCGAGTTACCGTGAGGCGGTTGCGCTCGGTCAGGCGACGGGTAGTGTGCCTGATGTGGCACAGGTGCGCCGCTTCCAGGCACGCCGCGGCACTGCGGTCAATCTCGAGCAGGAGGTCGCCGAAGGTATCGGTGTATTCGCGCGCGCAAGCGCCAACGACGGCCGCAAGGAAGCATACGAATTCACGGAGATCAATCGCTCACTGTCTGGGGGCCTTTCCGTCAAGGGCGACGGATGGAAACGCGCGGACGACACGGTCGGAATTGCTGTCGCCATAAATCAGTTGTCAGGGCCCGCTCGCGACTACTTCGCCGCCGGTGGGATGGGCATTCTGATCGGGGACGGCCGACTGAGCTATCGACCCGAGCGAATTGTGGAGACCTATTACGCGGCAAGTCTGAACGCGCATCTGACCCTCGCGTTGAACCTGCAGCGGATCTCGAACCCCGCCTACAACGCCGATCGTGGCCCTGTGTGGGTCTATGGCGTGCGCGTACACGCGGAGATATGAAATGCCGCAGGGCTTGACCTGGCCGATGTACGGGTCGGGTTTCAATCGGTCCCGCGCGAGCTGACGCGTCAGGGTGTCGCGGAGCCCTTGTAGCAGCGTCCGGCGCTTGCCGGTGCCCCGTCATCGCAACGTCACGCCCGAGGGCCAACCTCAGGAGATGCAGCTTCGTGTAATCCTGGCTATCTGCGCAGCGTTGGCCCCTGGGGCCCTGCTGGCGCAGCCCGAGCACTGCGCCCGCAGCCTGAGCGAGATGGGCCTCCTATTGGGCCGCCTGCACTTCGCGCGTGAGTGGCGCGAGACAACCATGCAGGACGGCAATCCTCTGCTGCTTCGCATTGAAGACCGCAACGGACCGTTGCGCATGGAATTCGTCAAGGATGGGCAAGGACGCTGGGCCGAAGGCGAGGTAGAGGTGTGCCGTCAATCGGGCGAGGTGATCGCGCAGGTCGCCCCGCACAAACTCACCATCGGCGAGCATGTCGGGTGGCTGCTACGCCACTTGCTCCAGCGCGGGGCGCGCTTCACGCTGGTGGCCCTCGAGGGGCGGCGTATGCGTGTCTCCACCACGGGATGGAGCGGCGATTTCGAGCCCGCAGCAGAACCTTGAAGGACTGCGTCCATCGGGCCTGATGATGCCGCCTCCGGTTGAGCGCCCACTCTATGCAGCGCTGCTGGCCATCATCTTCGTGGGACCGGGCGTTCATTCCATCGTGCTCCGAGGCGCGACATGGCATCAACCAGCCGATCGATGTCATGGGTCTGACACATCATCCGCCTATTCTGCGTGGCTTGCCGCGTGCATGTTGCCCGCGGCTCAATGGCAACGGAGATTTCAATGACAACGCTTGTTCGCGGAACCATCACGAGTGCGCTCGCAGTTGCTTTGGCCGCGTGCGGTGGAGGGAGTGGGGGAATCATCGCCGTCGACGCCGCTGCACCCCTTGCACCCACACGGACCATCGTCATGGTGTGGGACGGCCTGCGGCCCGATTCCGTCAATGCAACGGATACGCCGAACCTCTATGCCCTGCGGCAGTCCGGTGTGAACTTTGCGGACAACCACTCCACTTATCCGACTTTCACCATGATGAACGGATCGTCGTTTGCGTCGGGCTCGTTCCCCAAGACCAGCGGCTTCTATGGCAACACCTTCTGGACGCCGCCCCAGGGTACGGGGAACACGATTCCCGCGGGCAACAGCGCGGGGGGCACCGCGCAGGACTACGTCGACCCAGTGTTCACCGAAGACTGGTCAGTGCTGACCACCTTGAACAACTATTACGGCGGCCAGCTGCTGCTCGTCAAGACGCTGTTCCAGGCTGCCCAGGGCGCAGGGATGACGACGGCGACAATCGGCAAGACCGGTGCCGCCTACATCCAGGATCTCGCAAAGGGCGGCTACTTTCTCGACGAGAACACGGTCATGCCGCGCTCGCTGGTGACGGAACTGCAGAGCGCGAACTTTGCGCTACCAGTCAACACCACCAAGACCTACAGTGGCACCGACACCGTGACGCTGGCGCCGGCCAACGGCAATCCGACGGCGCGCGCCGGCTATGTCACCTTCAATACCACGGCCTACGACCCGGGCGGTGCAATTGCGGTCGCCGCGCGCGATTCTTCCGACATCACGCAGGAAGCACCGGAGAACGCAGCCAACAGGTACATGCTGTCTGTCTACACACAGTACATCCTGCCGCAAAAGAAGCCGATGCTGTCTCTGATCTGGTTCCGCACCCCGGACAACGTCGAGCACGGCTACGGCCCCGGATCGGCCAACGCGGTCGCCGGCCTTCGGTCGCAAGATGCGCGCCTGGGTGAGCTGATCACGGCGCTGCGCGCCAATGGCATGGACTCGAGCACGAACATCGTCGTCGTTTCCGACCATGGCCACTCGAGCGTGTCGGGCCCCGTCTCTCTCTATCCGCTGCACGCCATCACCGCTTCGACCACCCTGCCCAATGGAGCGCTCGTCAACGGCTCGACCAGCGGCACGAGCGCAGCGGCGATCGGTGCGGTGTCCGGCACGGGCTTCTCGTTCTCGGGCGATGTGCGCTCGGCTGACCTGCTCACCTATCGTGGCTTCAAGGCGTTCGATGGCTCGGGCTGCAGCACATCCGCGATGATCGGCCTGGATGTCAACGGCGTGCCGACGGTGCCGGTGAAGCTTGATGCGAGCGGCGTGCTGTGCGGTGCGGCCAACACCAAATACCAGGCGATCAGCGCGACGCTGGCCACTCCGGTGGCCAGCTTCAAGGTGCCCGCGCCTGGCAGCCTGCCCGCCAACGGTGTAGTGGTCGCGGCCAACGGCGGCTCGGACTACTTCTACGTGCCGAGCCACGACGCGACGACAGTGAGAAATCTCGTGAAGTTCCTGCAGCAGCGCGAGGAATACGGTGCGATCTTCGTCGACAGCCGTTACGGTGCCATTCCGGGCACGCTGATGATGGACCAGGTGAACCTGGAGAACGCCAACCACCTGGGCATCCCCGTCTTCAACGCCCCTTTCTCGAACACACGTAGCGTCGCCGAGCTCATCATCGCCGAGGTCGTCATGCTCTCGCGCAGCCTGGGCGATCGCGTCCGAGAGATGCACGACGGTCATTGGCGCAAAATCGCGACGGGCTCCTTCGAGATCCGGGGCAAGACGCTCGGCATCGTCG
>JANYAN010000002.1 GCA_025361305.1 Burkholderiales bacterium | reverse complement strand
GTTCATGGAAGATGGCGAGGGCCGCTTCATCGACTTCAAGAACACGCTGATTCTGCTCACCACCAATGCCGGCACCGAATTAATCGCGAGTATGTGCAAGGACCCGGATCTGTTGCCCGAGCCCGAAGGCATGGCCAAGGCGCTGCGCGAGCCCTTGCTGAAGATCTTCCCGCCGGCGCTGCTCGGCCGTCTGGTCACCATTCCCTATTACCCGTTGTCCGACGACATGCTGGGCAAGATCGTCAAGCTGCAACTCAACCGCATCAAGAAGCGTGTTGAGGCGCGTTACAAGATCCCGTTCAACTGCAGCGACGATGTGATCAAGCTGGTGGTCTCGCGCTGCACCGAAAGTGAGTCCGGCGGACGCATGATCGACTCGATTCTGACCAACACCATGCTGCCCGACATCAGCCGCGAATTCCTGACGCGCATGATGGAAGGCAAGGTGATAGAGGGCGTGCAGGTTGGCGTCAAGGACAATAATTTCGACTACGCGTTCGAGCGTTGATCGGGCGGCTTTTACATTTTTCAATGTCACTTTCTTCGAAGGAGCACCACCATGAGAATGGGATCGGAAGTCAAGTTTCTCGACGCGGCCAGACAGGGCAAGTTTTCGGTGACCAACTGGGCGGCGAATACCGGAATCGGCCGGTTCGACGCCGAGTACAACCCGCAGACCGGGCAATTCAATGTCACGCTCAAGATTCACGTGGAGTTTCGAAACCACAGCCTGAAGTGGCGCGATGACGAAAAACTGGCTTGGGAACCACGCGCCTTTCGCGTTGTTGAAGACTTCTGGTCGAAGCGTTATCTCTTCGAATGCAAGCGGCCAGGATGGGAAAAGTACAAGGCCCAAGTGAAAGTGACGTGTGTACCGTCCGCACTGGGCGCCGCGCATTTGCACCTGACGGTCGATAAGGTGGACCCCAACTGGGGTACGCAGGGCGGCGGCGTGGGGTGGGCGACAACGCCGCCAGGTTGCCTCATTGACAACCTGGCGATCGAGCCCAAGAACCAGCGCACGCTGCGCGAATGCATCTTCAATACCCGCATGGTTCAGATGGAGGAAGGCCTGGCCAATCGGGGCCTGACGGCAATCCCGTTCGCGAAGAACAGTGCCGATCTCTCCCCGCAGGTGAAAATGAAGCTGATGGACTATGCGAGGTTTATTCACCGCATCGCTACCAAGGATGTGACGGGAATCGAGATCTATGTGTATGGCGGAACGGGTGGTACCGATGGAACCTTTCAGCGCGGCCTCGGGAAGCGCCGTGCCAAGGCGGTGGCGGATGTGCTGGACTGCGTGATGCGGGACGACACGGCCATTACAGCCACCGATTCCGCTTCGAAGTCCGCGGGACTGAAAAACCAGATACTGGCGTCGCTTTCGGCGGCGGCGGGCAATCCCGTTACGTCGACGAACTATCAGGGCGTGGTGATCGTGCCGCATGTGCGGCCGAATGTAGACCGTGCCGCTGAAATGAACTACATCGTTTTGTGCCATGAGATTGGCCACATGCTTGGATTGCCGGATGAGTACATGGGACTTCTGCACCCACAGCTTACGGTGCGCTCCAACTCGGACAATCTGGTATCCCAAACGCTCCAGGTGGCGATGAAATCCGGTGACCCCGCGCAATGGGACGACAACACAACGCGCAAGGCGAATATGCAGGCCGCCATGAGCGACCTGCTCAGGCAGAACCCCGATGTGAAGGCGCCGACCTTCATGAACCAGACGCAGATGCTGGGCAGCCTTCAGATCGCCTCGTCGAGCATCATGTACGCCGGAATGGAAGTGATGCCGGCCCACTACCTCACGCTCTGGTCGTGCCTGTGCGAAATGACTTGGGGATCGATCGATCCGCGACACTGGAAAATCTCGCCCAGCCCCAACAACCGCGACGGCATTCGTTACTTTTGATATCGGCGCTTCCGCTTCCGAAAGCGCCAGATGATCGCCCACCATTACGACCCGAGCATCCGCATCGTCGGGGGCGCGGGCGACACCCTGCAGAAGGCGATCATCCTGCCCGGCGTCAAGGCCAAACGGACTTCATCGATCTGGTGTCCGAACTGTTGGACCAGCTCCAGCGGATCATGACAGGCGCGGAGCCGATTGCTCGGAGCAGATACGCATATGAATGCCAAGGCGACGACGGTTAGGCTGTCGATCCACGAACTGTCGATGCTTGGCATGCGCCAGCATCGCGAAGGCAAGCTGGAGGCGGCCGGAAATTGTTACCGTGCCGTCCTGAAGGCCGAGCCCGACAATGCCAATGCCACGCATTTTCTCGGCGTGCTGATGCAGCAGCGCGGCAAGGGCGCACAAGCACTCGACCTGATCCGAAAATCCATCAGCCTGGACCCGCAGGTGGCACCCTGGCACAACAACCTGGGCAACGTCTTGCTGGGCCAAGAGCGTTTCGACGAGGCGGCCGGGGCCTATGCGCGATGCTCCGAACTGGACCCGTCCAACCGGGAAGTGTTGAATAACCTGGGGGTTTTGCTGCGCCGCCTTCAGCGGCCAGATGAAGCGGAGCAAGCCCTGAAACGCGCAATCGCGCTCGACCCGGACTTCGCGGACGCGTATACCAACCTGGCATCGCTTTGCTCCCTGCTGGATCGCGATGACGAGGCATTCGTCCACTTCGCCAAGGCGGTGGCACTGACCCCCCATGACGCGTATGCGCGCCGGCTGCTGATACGCGCCTATGGCGAGACCGGGCGTTTCGAAGAGGGACGCAAGGCCCTGCGCCAGTGGCTGGAAGCCGAGCCCACCGACCCGCAGGCCTTGCATCTTCTGGCCGCTTATGGCGGTGCCGAGGTTCCAGACCGTGCCTCGGATGCATATGTGAAAGACGAGTTCGATGGTTTCGCCAATAGCTTCGATGCCAAGCTGGCCGCACTGAACTATCGCGCGCCCCAGTACATAGGTGAGGCGGCGGCCAGGCTGCTGGGCGCGCCGCAAGCGCAAGGGCGAATTCTGGATGTCGGCTGCGGCACTGGTTTGTGCGGCGTGTATCTGCGGCCATATGCCAGGTCTCTGGTGGGAGTGGACCTGTCGGCCAACATGCTCGAACTGGCGCGCGCGCGCGGCGGGTACGACCGGCTGGTCAAGTCCGAATTGGTGGCGTTTCTGGAACATGGCGCTGGTGAACAGGAGCTGGTGGTGTCCGCCGATACGCTGGTTTATTTTGGCCGGCTCGACGCGGCCTTCGCGGGCGTGAAAAAAGTTCTGCGTGCTGGCGGCCACTGGATTTTCACGCTGGAGGCGCATGCGGACGCTGCGGACTTTAACTTGCGGGCGCACGGTCGTTACAGCCATGCACGCGGCTACGTCGCGTCGGAACTGGAGCGCGCAGGATTCGACGCCATCGACATGCGCGAGGTGGTGTTGCGTTCCGAGTGCAACGAGCCGGTCGCCGGCTGGCTGGTGAGCGCCCACGCGCTCGATGCGAGCCAATGAGATACTCAAAAATTCAGTGAAGGAAGCCCGCTATGCCTGTTGAGAATCCGATGATGCTGAAGACCTCGCTGGGAGAGGATCTGCAGTTCAGGGGCATGGATGCCACCGAGGAATTGGGCCGCCTGTTCGAGTTCAACATCGAAGCGCTTGCCGATAGTGGCGAGATCACGCCCGAAGACCTGTTGGGCAAACCCGCGAGCGTTAGCGTCGTGCTGCCCGAGGGGGACAAGCGCCATTTCCACGGTCTGGTGTGCGCCATGGGCACGGAAGGCGCGGACGAAGACCGGTTCAGTTATCGCCTTGTATTGCGGCCCTGGCTTTGGTTGCTGACGCGGCGCAGCGACACACGGGTGTTCCAGGACCTCACGGCGCAGGACATCCTGAAGAAAGTGTTCGAGCCGTTCAGCCCGGACTTCGAATTTCAGCTCACGGGCACTTTGCCCAAGTATGAATACTGCGTCCAGTACCGCGAGACGGACTTCAACTTCGTGAGCCGGCTGATGGAGCAGGAAGGCATCTACTACTACTTCGAACACCAGGCCGACAAACACACCATGGTGATCGTCAATTCTTCGAGCGCGCACAAGCCCAATCCGGTGCAGGACGAGTTCGAGTTTCGGGAAGTGGCGGGTGCCGAGCATGACTTCGAGCCGATTTCCGAATGGCGCGCCAGCAAGGAAATCCAGACCGGCCAGGTGGTGCTTCGGGATTTCGATTTCACGGCGCCCAAAGTAATCCCCGAGGTAAAGGCCAAGGCATCGCGCAAGGATGCATTGACCAAACTCGAGGTATACGACTATCCCGGCAGCGCCGCGAAATCCGCCGACATGGATCGGTATTCGCAGTTGCGAATGGAGGAACTGCAGGCCCGTTACTCGCGCGTCGACGGCAGCGGGGCGGTACGCGGCCTTGCCTGTGGTTACCGGTTCGACCTCAAGGGTCACCCGCGCGCCGATCAAAACAAGACCTATCTGCTGCTGTCGACCCGGATCGAACTACGGCACACCGGTTACCGATCCGGATCGGGCGAAACGACCTGCAAATGCCAATTTACCGCGATTGAAGGCACCGAGATTTTTCGGCCCCGGCGCGACACGCCCAAACCCTCGGTCGCGGGCCTGCATACGGCCATGGTGGTGGGGCCATCGGGTCAGGAGATTTATACCGACGTGCATGGCCGGGCCAAGGTGCAGTTTCACTGGGATCGGATTGGTGTGAACGACGACAAGAGTTCATGCTGGGTGCGCGTCGCAAGCCCGTGGGCCGGCCAGAACTGGGGCAGCATTTCCTTGCCCAGAATCGGCCAGGAAGTGGTGGTCGATTTCCTCGAAGG
>JANYAN010000536.1 GCA_025361305.1 Burkholderiales bacterium | reverse complement strand
AGCCGATCAGCAGATAGGACACCAGGCCCACCGCCTCCCATCCGAAGAACAGCTGCAGGAAATTGTTGCTCATCACCAGCATGAGCATGGAGAACGTGAACAAAGAGATATAACCGAAGAACCGGTTGTAACCTTCGTCCTCTTCCATGTAGCCGATGGTGTAGATGTGGACCATCAGCGATACGAAGGTGACCACGCACATCATCACGGCTGTCAGGCCGTCGATGAGGAAACCGATTTCCATCTTCAGGCCGCCAGCCACCATCCATTCGTAGATGGTGGCATTGAAGCGAGCGCCGTCCAGAGCGACGCTGCGCAGCGTCATGGCCGAAATCACGAAGGCCACGAAGACACCGAGGATGGTGAGCGAGTGCGACAGGCGCCGGCCGATCCAGTTGCCGCCGAAAGTGGTACCGAAGATTCCAGCCAGCACGGCGCCGGCCAACGGGGCCAGCGGCACGACCAGCAGGGTGGAGGCGGATAGGGTTGAGCTCATTCTTTTGTTAACCCTTGAGCGTATTGAGTTCTTCGACGTTGATGTTCGACTTGTTGCGGAACAACAGAACCAGGATGGCCAGTCCGATCGCGGATTCGGCCGCCGCCACCGTCAGGATGAAGAACACGAAAATCTGGCCATTCATGTCCTGCAGGTAATAGGAGAAGGCGACGAAGTTCATGTTGACTGCCAGCAGCATCAATTCGATGGCCATCAGCAGCACGATCAGGTTGCGCCGGTTCAGGAAGATGCCGATCACCGACAGGGCGAACAGCATCGCGCCCAGCGACAGGTAGTGTCCAAGGGTCAACGTCATGGCTTGCTCTCAGCTGCGTTTTGCTGCGGCGCGGGCGCCACGGTGGTGGCGGCCAGCTTGACCACCTGGAGCCGGTCGGTGGACTTGACGCGCACCTGGACCGAGACATCGATATGCTTGCTGTCCTTGCGCTGGCGCAGTGTCAGCGCGATCGCCGCAATGATGGCCACCAGCAGGATGGCACCGGCAATTTCCAGTGGGTAGAGGTATTGCCCGTAGAGCATCTTGCCCAGCTCGCGCGTATTGGACAACTGGGCCGCGCCCGGAACCACCGGCGCCGGCAGCCCGCGCGATTCCTCGCCAACGCGAAAGCCCCCGATCAGCACGGCGGCCATCTCCAGGGCAATCAGCGCGCCCACCGATGCGGCCAGGGGGAAATGCTGCCAGAAGCCCTTTCGGATGCTGTCGACGTTGATGTCGAGCATCATCACCACGAACAGGAAAAGCACCATCACGGCCCCGACATAGACCAGCACCAGCGCGATGGCCAGGAACTCGGCACGCAGCAGGATCCAGACAGCGGCGGCCTGGAAAAAAGCCAGCACAAGGTAGAGCACGGCGTGTACCGTGTTGCGTGCCGTGATGACGCGGAATGCCGCGAACAGCAGCAGCGCGGAAAACACGTAGAAGAGTGCGGTCTTGACGTCCATGGTTGTTCTTGTTTTCGCTCAGCGATACTTGGCGTCGGCCGCGCGGCTGGCTGCGATCTCCGCCTCGTAGCGGTCGCCCACGGCCAGCAGCATGTCCTTGGTGAAATACAGATCGCCGCGCTTCTCGCCGTGATACTCGAGGATGTGGGTCTCGACGATCGAATCGACCGGGCAGCTTTCCTCGCAGAAGCCGCAGAAGATGCACTTGGTCAGGTCGATGTCGTAGCGGGTGGTGCGGCGGGTGCCGTCGGCGCGCTGCTCCGACTCGATCGTGATGGCCAGTGCCGGGCAGACGGCTTCGCACAGCTTGCAGGCGATGCAGCGCTCTTCGCCGTTCTCGTAGCGGCGCAGCGCGTGCAGGCCGCGAAAGCGCGGCGACAGCGGCGTCTTTTCCTCGGGGAACTGCACCGTGATCTTGCGGGCGAAGGCGTACTTGCCGGTGATGGCCAGGCCTTTGAACAGTTCGAGCAGCATGAAGCTGGACAGGAAGTCCCTGAGCGAGAAGGCGGACGGCGGCGAGGCCACTGCTTGGGTCGTCATGGTCGGCTTTCGTTTACTTCCAGATACTGAACGGGGTCTGCATCCACAGGCCGATCACCACCAGCCACACCAGGGTGACCGGGATGAAGATCTTCCAGCCCAGCCGCATGATCTGGTCGTAGCGATAGCGCGGGAAGGTTGCGCGCACCCACAGGAAGATCGTGACCACGCAGAAGGTCTTGGCGCCCAGCCAGATCCATCCGGGGATGAAATCGAGGGCGGCGATCGGCGAGAGCCAGCCGCCCAGGAACATGGTGACGGCCAGGATGGAAACCAGCCACATGTTGGCGTATTCGGCCAGGAAGAACATGGCGAAGCTCATGCCCGAGTACTCGATCATGTGGCCCGCCACGATTTCGGATTCGCCCTCGACCACGTCGAACGGATGGCGGTTGGTTTCAGCCAGGCCCGAGATGAAGTAGACGCCCATGATGGGTAGCAGGGGCAGCCAGTTCCAGGACAGGAAGCCCAGGCCCATGGCGGCAAACTGGCCCTTGCCCTGGCCCATGACGACATCCGTCAGGTTCAGGCTGCCGGCCACCATCAGGACCACCACCAGGCAAAAGCCCATGGCAATCTCGTAGCTGACCATCTGGGCCGAGGCGCGCAGCGCACCCAGGAAGGCGTACTTGGAGTTGGATGCCCAGCCGGCAATGATCACGCCGTACACCTCCATCGACGTGATCGCCATCAGGAACAGCAAGCCCGCATTGATGTTGGACAGCGCGATGTCGGGGCCGAATGGAATCACCACCCAGGCCACCAGCGAGGGCATGATGGTCATGATCGGGCCGAGGAAGAACAGACCCTTGTGCGCAACCGTGGGCCGGATGATTTCCTTGGTCATCAGCTTGAGTGCATCGGCGATCGGCTGCAGCAGGCCATAAGGGCCGATGCGGTTGGGGCCGACGCGGATCTGCGTCCAGCCGATGGCCTTGCGCTCCCACAGCGTCAGGTACGCCACCGCACCCATCAGGGGCGCCACCAGGACCATGATCTTGATCAGGGCCCACGCGACAGGCCATGCCAGCGCCGTCCACCAGGTGGCGGCGATCAGGTCATTGCCGAAACCGTAGATCTGGTCGATCATGCCCCACCCTCCCCGGCCTTGGCCGCCAGGCGCCCATCGGCGGTCATTTGCAGCGACGGCGCGCGCCGCACGATGCTGTCGAGCCGGTAGATCGCCGCAGTGACCGGCCGGCCGGCAGCCGGCGAAAGATCAATCGGCGCCAATGTGGCATTGCTCAGCGCGCCACCCTGCACGTGGCTAGCCTTTGCGTCTTGCGCGCCGCGGGCGGCCGCCAGCACGTCCTGCGCGGTTTCGAACTCGAAGCCGGGCAGCCCGAGCAAGTTGGCCAGCACGCGCAGCACCTTCCAGGCCGGACGTGTTTCACCGAGGGGTTTGACCACCGCATGAAAGCCCTGCACCCGCCCTTCGGCGCTGACAAAGGTGCCGGGCGTTTCCGTGAAGGGCGCAATGGGCAGCAGCACGTCGCTGAACTCGGCATTGGCCCGGAACGGGCTGAGCGTGACCACCATCTGGGCCTGGCCCAGAGCCGTGGCCGCCGCCGCGCCCGCAGCCGAGTCGAACACCGGCTCGTTGTTGAGCAGGATGGCGGCCTTGAGTGCACCACCGAGCATCTGGGCGGCGTTCAGCCCGCCCGCGCCGGGCAGCGCGCCTGCGAGTTGGGCGCCCACTGTGTTGGCCGCCTCGGTGAGATAACCCACGCTGGCGCCAGTCTGTTCACCGATCCAGCAGGCCAGTGACAGCAGGGTGCTTGCGTTCGGATGATGCGCCGCCGCGTTACCCAGCAGGATGGCCTTGCGCTCGCCGCCAAGCAGCGAGGCCGCGATGGCCTTGGCCTTGTCGTTGGCATGCCCCGCCGCCGGCGCCGCAGTTCCCTTTTGCGCCGCGATCGCCGCAGCGATATCGGCCAGAGCCTGCGCCCATTGGCCGGCTGGGGCGATCATTGTGCTGGCCAGCGGCATGGCCCAGTCGTGCTCGACATCGTGCAGCACCGAAACGGCCGCGCCGTGGCGCACCGCCGCGCGCACACGCAGCGCGAACAGGGGGTGGTCCTTGCGCAGGTTGGAGCCCACGACCAGCGCCCGTTGCAGGTTCGACAGGGACGCGATGGAGGTGCCCAGCCAGCGCACCGCGCCCGCTGGCTGGCCATCCGGCGCGGGAAACTGTGCGTTACGCAGGCGGTAGTCGATGTTCTGGCTGCCCAGCCCGCGCACCAGCGCGCCGGCCAGGTAGAGTTCTTCCACGGTGCTGTGCGGACTGACCAATGCACCGATGCTTTGCGCGCCATGGTCGGCCTTGATCTGCCTGAGGCCGTTGGCAACGTATTCGAGCGCCGTCTGCCAATCCACTGCTTGCCACTGGCCGCCCTGCTTGAGCATTGGCTGGGTCAGGCGCTCATCGGTGTTCAGGGCCTCATATGAGAAGCGGTCGCGGTCGGCCAGCCAGCACTCATTGACTTCCTCGTTCTCCAGGGGAACCACGCGCAGCACCTGGTTGTTCTTGACCTGGGCGATCAGGTTGGCGCCGCTCGAATCGTGCGGGCTGATCGACTTGCGGCGCGACAG
>JANYAN010000507.1 GCA_025361305.1 Burkholderiales bacterium | reverse complement strand
CGCACAGGCCGTGATCACCGGCAACTGGGGCAATGACCTGACACTGCTCGTCAAGGCGGCCAGGGATGTGGGCTTCGAGGGCAAGTTCTACACTTTCTACGGCAACGCGATGGGCGCGCCCGCCGCGATCGGCGAGGCGGGCATCGGCAAGGTCGTCGCGGTGGCCGACTGGCTGCCCAACGTGGCCGGCGCACAAAGCGAGACGTTCTACCGGGCCTTTCGCCAGCGATTCCCGAAACCAGCGGACGACTACGTTCACATGCGCATGCAACTCATGATCGAGGCGCTGGCGCAGGCGATCGGCAAGGCAGGCGGTAGCGAACCGCTGGCGGTGGCCCGCGCCCTGGAAGATGCCAGTGTCACTCTGGCGGGGCAGGGCGGCACGATGCGAGGCGCCGACCACCAGTTCCAGCAGCCCCTCGTGCTGGGCGTGATGGAGCCGCTGGGCGCGCCGGGAGTGAAGTTCGATGTCGAGGGTTCGGGATTTGGCTTCCGGGTTGTCAGGACCCTGACGCCCGCTGAGGCCGAATTGCCTACGCGCTGCAAGATGGTGCGGCCTCAGTAATACTTGCGACCATGCGACAAATCATCCGCGACCTGGAAGAATCGCAAATCCGCGAGGTGGCCAATGCCGGCCTGGGCCGCAGCGACGTGCTGCCGTTCTGGTTCGGCGAGGGCGACGAAGTCACGCCCGATTTCATCCGGCAGGCGGCAATCGATTCGCTGCAGCGGGGCGAGACCTTCTACACCCATAACCTGGGCTTGACGGAACTGCGAGAGGCCATCGCTGCCTACATGGGCGGCCTGCACCTGCCGGTCGGCAGCGAGCGCATCGCCGTGACGTCTGGTGGTGTCAGTGCAATGATGCTGGCCGTGCAGGCGCTGGTCGACTCTGGAGACGAAGTGGTGGCCGTTACCCCCGTCTGGCCCAACCTCACGGCCCAGCCGCTGATCCTGGGGGCGCGGCTCAAGCGGGTTTCGCTCAAGCCGGCCGGCGGCGCGTGGACGCTTGACCTGCAGGCGTTGCTCGACGCCGTTACACCGCGAACCCGTCTGCTGATCTTGAATGCCCCGAACAACCCGACCGGCTGGACACTGGGCCGCGCCGAGCAGCAAATCATCCTTGACCACTGCCGCGAGACCGGCACCTGGATCCTGGCTGACGAGGTATACGAGCGGCTGTACTTCGCGGACGACACGGCCAATGGCTGCGCCCCGAGTTTTCTCGACCTGGCGGCACCGGACGACCGGCTGGCGGTCGTGCACAGCCTTTCCAAAAGCTTCCTGATGACCGGCTGGCGGCTGGGCTGGCTGGTGATGGCGCCCGCCATGGCGCGGCACATGGGCAAGCTGGCCGAATTCAACACCTCGTGCGCCAGCGTCTTCACCCAGCGCGGGGCGGTCGTCGCGCTGGAGCGCACCGACGAGGTGACGCCCCGGGTGGTGGCTCACCTGAAGACCTGCCGAGATACGCTGGTTTCATTGCTGCAAGGCCTGCCAGCCGTCCAGGTGGCGCCGGCCAGGGGCGGCATGTATGCCTTCTTCCGTCTTGAAGGCTTCCCCGATTCGCTGGCCACAGCGAAGAGCCTGGTCGCGCAGGCCGGCCTGGGCCTGGCGCCCGGCACCGCCTTCGCCCCCGAAGCCCAGGGCTGGCTGCGCTGGTGCTTTGCCTCCAGGGACCTCTCCCGCCTGCGCGACGGCGTTGGCCGGCTGGAGGCTTGGCTGGCCGATCAGCGCTGAATATCGGAGACAGGCTATAATTCCAAGGCTTTGCATCCCGCAGAGCGCACGTTGGGCTGCAATTGCGGCGTCCAACGCAAGTCAAAGCATTCAAGGAAACGCAAATGACCCTATTGAACAAGGCCGAGGTCGTCAAGGCCAACGCCCGCAGCGCGGGCGACACCGGCAGCCCGGAGGTGCAAGTGGCCCTCCTGACAGCCCGTATCAACGAGCTCACCCCGCACTTCAAGACGCACGCCAAGGATCACCATGGCCGCCGCGGACTGCTGCGCATGGTGAACCGCCGCAAGAGCCTGCTGACGTACCTGAAGGACAAGGACGCCGAGCGCTACACCGCGCTGATCGGCAAGCTGGGCCTGCGCAAGTAAGCCGGGCACGACAAGACAAGGCGCCTGGGTTAGTTTCGCTAGCTCGGGCGCTTTTTACTTCGGAGACGGCAAGAGAAGACGACGCGCTGTGTCATTCCAAAAGCCCGGGGGCTTGCTCCCGAGGGAAATGCTTCCCGGCTTCTGGAATGGCATCGTTGCCGGCTCCTGTCGCTTCGCCTCCAACGACAAGAAAGAGAGCACTTCATGAGCATTTTCAACAAGATCACCAAGAGCTTCCAGTGGGGCCAGCACAAGGTCACGCTCGAGACCGGCGAGATCGCGCGCCAGGCCTCCGGCGCCGTCGTCGTCGACATCGAAGGCACTGTGGTGCTGTGCACCGTGGTCGCGTCCAAATCGGCCAAGCCCGGCCAGGACTTCTTCCCGCTGACCGTCGACTACATCGAGAAGACGTATGCCGCCGGCAAGATCCCGGGCAGCTTCTTCAAGCGCGAAGGCCGACCGAGCGAGCTCGAGACGCTC
>JANYAN010000163.1 GCA_025361305.1 Burkholderiales bacterium | reverse complement strand
AATCGCCGCCGCAGTAGGCGCACACGTTGCGGTCGCGCGCGAACAGCTTGCTGTTGGTAAGGCCCGGCCGAAGGTCGAACGGGTTGATGTTGGGCACGCCTTTGGTGCCGATGATGCTGCTCACGGCAATCTGCGACTGTTCGCCGGTGATCGCGTTATGCCCGCCGCGAAACAGCGCGACCTGCGCGCCCACTTCCCAGCGCACCTCATCGGAGGCGTAATGCAGCACGGCCTGCTCCAGTGAAATCCACGACTGGGGCAGCCCTTGGGCGGACAGCTTCAAGACCTTCAAACCATGGCTCCTTCAACAATGCGCGAACATGCCGACGTCCCATGACGGTGTACCGCACAATATACCCTGTTTTTGCTTCCCTCCCGTGACAGCGCTCGCTCGCGATGCATGATGGACGGGCACCAATTGCTATCAAAAAGATACCGAACCGCTTGATGCAGATCTTCAGAGGCTTCCACCACCCCGGCATCGCGCCGGCCTGCGCGCTGACGATCGGCAATTTCGACGGCGTGCACCGGGGCCATCAGGCCATGCTTGCCTTGCTCAACAACGAAGCCCGGCACCGCGCCGTGCCCAGTTGCGTGATGACTTTCGAACCGCACCCGCGCGACTATTTCGCTGAGGTGACGCGCAAGCCGGAACTGGCGCCGGCCCGTATCGCTACACTGCGCGACAAGCTGACCGAACTGGCCCGCTGCGGCGTCGACCAGTGCGTCGTGCTTTCGTTCGATGCACGTTTGTCATCGCAGGTTCCCGATGCCTTCATCGATGGCGTGCTGGTACGCGGCCTGGGCGCCCGGTATGTGCTGGTCGGCGACGATTTCAGGTTTGGCGCCAAGCGCGCCGGTGACTACGCGATGCTCGACGCCGCCGGCTCGGCCAATGGATTCGACGTGGCGCGCATGAACAGCTACGAAGTGCATGGCTCGCGTGTTTCCAGTTCGGCTGTACGCCAGGCGCTGGGTCGGGGCGACATGCCCGGCGTGGCCGCTCTGCTGGGGCGCCCCTACAGCATCAGCGGCCATGTGGTGCATGGCCGCAAGCTGGGGCGCGAGCTGGGCTTTCGCACGATCAACCTGCGCTTTTCGCACTGGAAGCCGGCCGCCAGCGGCATCTTCGCGGTCCACGCCCACGGGCTGGGCGATGCCCCGCTGCATGGCGTGGCGAACCTGGGGATCCGCCCCTCGCTGGACCCGCGCGACATCAACGGCGGACGGGTGCTGCTGGAGACCCATGTCCTGCAATGGCCCGCAGCCCTGGGCCCCGAGGAGGGATACGGTAAAATCATCCGGGTGGAACTGCTGCACAAATTGCACGATGAGCTCAAGTACGACAGTCTCGACGCCCTGAAGGCGGGCATCGCGAAGGACTGTGACGACGCGCGTGCATATTTCGCTTCCACGCGGCGCCAGACCACGCGCGACCGAATTTAGCCGGCTGTCGTTGCGGAGCCGATCCGCAATCCATCTCCTGCCCACCCAACTCCTGGATTGCGGGTCAAGCCCGCAATGACATCCGAAGGCATTTCCATGACTGACAAGACCGCCGACAAACCTGACTATCGCGCCACGCTGAACCTCCCCGACACGCCGTTTCCGATGCGCGGCGACCTGCCCAAGCGGGAAGCCGGTTGGGTGAAGGAATGGGAAGACAACGGCCTGTACAAGAAGCTGCGTGCCGCCCGCTGCGAACACGAGAAGTTCGTCCTGCACGACGGCCCGCCATACGCCAACGGCCAGATCCACATGGGCCACGCAGTCAACAAGATTCTCAAGGACATGATCGTCAAGGCCCGCCAGCTCAAGGGCCTGGATGCAGCCTACATCCCCGGCTGGGATTGCCATGGCCTGCCGATCGAGAACGCGATCGAAAAGGAATTCGGCCGCAACCTGCCGCGCGACGAGATGCAGGCCAAGAGCCGCTCCTACGCCACCCAGCAGATCGCCATCCAGATGGCCGACTTCAAGCGCCTGGGCGTGCTGGGCGACTGGGAGCACCCCTACCGGACCATGGATTTCAGCAACGAGGCCGACGAGATCCGCGCCTTCAAGCGCGTGGTCGAGCGCGGCTTCGTCTACCGGGGCCTCAAGCCCGTCTACTGGTGTTTCGATTGCGGCTCGTCGCTGGCCGAGTT
>JANYAN010000479.1 GCA_025361305.1 Burkholderiales bacterium | reverse complement strand
CCGCCGACGCCGGCGTATTCACCTTCGGAGTTCTCGCGCACGATCACCCAGTTCAGGTCTTCCGTCCTGCAACGCTTGAGCGGGCCGTCGATGCCGGGCAGGATACGCGTCGGGCGCACGTTGGCGTATTGATCGAAGCCCTGGCAGATCTTCAGGCGCAGACCCCATAGCGTGATGTGGTCCGGAATGTGCGGATCGCCGGCCGAGCCGAACAGGATAGCGTCCTTGTGCCGCAGGGCGTTCAGGCCATCGTCGGGCATCATGACGCCGTGGGCGCGGAAGTAGTCGCCGCCCCAGTCGAAATTCTCGAATTCGAAGCGAAATGTATTGCTGCTGGCCGCCAACGCCTGCATGACTTCCTGCCCGGCGGGCACAACTTCCTTGCCGATGCCGTCACCGGGGATGGTGGCAATTGCGTACGTCTTCATGCGCTGTCCTTTGTGCGGGCGCCCCTCGAATTCGGCAAAGCTTGGTGTCAGTGCCTTCACCCTACTTCTTGCCCAGGTTCAGCCGCTGCGCGCCCTCGGTATAGAGCTTGATCTTCTCCTTCATGAAGGCGTCCATCTGCTCCGCGCCGACATTGATCAGCTCGAAACCGCTGCGCGCCGCCAGTTCCTTCATTTCGGGGTCGTTGTTCAGTTGGGCCCACAGGTCCGACAGGCGCTTGCGTGCCTCGGGCGAGGTTGATTTGGGCACGCCGATGCCGCGGTACGCGCCATCGACCCAGTCCACCCCCAGTTCACGGAAAGTCGGCACGTCGGGCAACAGCGGATGGCGCTTTTCCATGGCCACGGCCAGGGCCCGCACCTTGCCCTTGTTATTGATGGCGAAGGCGGTGTAGGTCACCGCACCATCGATCTGATTGCCCAGCACAGCCAGCGACATGTCGCCGGTACCCTTGTAGGGCACATAGACGCTCTTGATGCCGAAGGCCGCGTCCAGCCTTTCGTGCGAGGCGTGGTTGGCCGAGTTCAGGCCCGAGCCGCCCAGGTTCATCTTGCCGGGATCCCTTTTGGCCGCAGCGATGAACTCGGCAAAGCTCTTGTGCGGGCTCGCCTCGGGCACCACAAGCGCATCCGGTGTGAAGTGGAACCAGAACACCGGTGTGATGTCGGCCGTCTTGTACTGGACTTCGCCTTCGATCGGCTGGAACACGATGTGCGGAAGGTTGATGCCCACCACTGTCAGCCCGTCGCCCGGCAGCTGGTTCATCTGCGACCACATGACGCCCCCACCAGCGCCGGATTTGTACTGGACGATGGTGTCGATGGCCGGGCACTTCTTGTGCAGCACCAGCTGTTGGTGCCGCGCCGACTGGTCCGACTCGCCGCCCGGCGGGAAAGCCTGCCAATACGTGACATTCTTGTCCGGACAGGGCTGCGCCATGACGACGGGCGCCGCCGCAAGGAACAGGATGCCGATCCATCCGCTGATGCCGAATTTCATGTTGCGAGTCTCCTGGGTGCGGGTCGGGCTGCGTGGTGTCAAGCGAGTGGTCAGAGCGCGCGGTTCATGTCGACATCCAGCCCCGCCTGTTTCATGTCGCGGGCCAGCAACAGGCGCCACAAACCGCCCTCGTCCATCGCGTGCCGCGCGACGCCGTCGAATTCTGGCGCGAGCACCGACTTGCCCGCAAGAATGAAGCAGACGCGGCCAGTGCCGAGACTGCCGAGCAGGAACCCCAGCTCCAAAAGCATGGATCGATGCGCACCACCCAGGTCGTCTGCCGAAAGCAGGACGATGGCGAAACCCAGATCGCGCAGGCAGTCGAGCCGCTCAATGACGCCTCCTGCGCCAGCGCGCGAGGCATCACTCGGGACAACCGGCTCCAGGCCGAGCTGGGCGACATAGGCCGATGCAGAATCTCGCGCGGCGTCGCCAAGGCTACAGACGATCGCGATGCGGCGGCTGGATCCGCCCTGGGCAGGAGTTGAGGTTGTTGTTGGCATAGGCTTTGACGTTGGTGTCGTGGTTGGCGCGGGTGTCGTGGTTGGTGCAGGCGTAGTCGTTGGTGCGGGCGTCGTGGTCGGCGCCGGTGTCGTCGTCGGCGCAGGTGTCGTGGTTGGCGCCGGTGTAGTCGTTGGGACCGGCGCCGGCGTCTTGCTCGGTGCGGGCGATGGCGCCGGATCTGGCGCGGCAGCGGCTTTGCCTTCAAGACGGTCGCTCAGCAGCTTCTTGACCGCGTTCAGGTTGGCGATCGCGCGCTCTACGCCTTTCTGGATGGTCTGGCGCACTTCGTCCGGCGAGTACCGGTCGCCGAACACCGAATCCAGCTCCGAATCCAGGGTGGCCATCGCATACTGCTTGTATTGCGGCGTGCCCGCGCCCAGCACGTCGGCCAGGGTGGCGTTGATCCTCTTTTGCAGTGCCTCCAGGCGCGGATCCCAGCGTTCGTGGATGCCCGACGGGTCGAAATTGCGCAGTTCCTTGGCGCGCCGCATGACCTTGTCGATGGCGGTCTCGATTGCGGCCTTCTCTTGCGCGCTGACGGCTGGTGGTGTCGGCTTCCCGGTGGACATGCAGATTCCCGATGTGGACGGCCTTCCACTTTACCCCTTCGGCGGCGAGCTGGGACGTGGCATGATTTGGCAAAGACCCCGACCCGGATTCAGGAGACAAGGCGTTTGAGTCAGAAGAACCCATCGGCCCCCGGCCCGGTGCTGCAGTGCAAGACTGTCGAACGAAGTTTCGGTGGCCTCGTGGCTTTGAGCGGCGTCGACATGCAGATCGAGCGCGGGGAAATTTTCGGCCTGGTGGGCCCCAACGGCAGTGGCAAGACCACGCTGACGAATGCCATCACCGGCTTCTACCCGCCGCAACGCGGCCAGATCCTGCTGCACGGCCAGGACATCACCGGCCTGGCGCCGCACAAGGTGGCGCGCCGAGGCGTAGCCCGCACCTTCCAGAATCTGGCGCTGTTCAACGGCATGACCGTGCTCGACAACATCCTGCTGGGCCGCCATGTCCATATGAAGCCGGGCGTGCTGGAGACGGCCCTGTACTGGTTTCTTGCCCGCAAGGAAGAAATTGCACACCGCCAGGTGGTCGAAGAAGTGATCGACTTCATGCAGCTCGAGAGCGTGCGCGAGGAGCTGGTCGACGCGATCCCGATCGGCCTGAAGAAGCGGGTCGAACTGGCCCGCGCCCTGGTGGCCGAGCCCAGCCTGCTGATCCTGGACGAGCCGATGGCCGGGATGAATCAGGAAGAGAAAGAATACATGGCGCGATTCATCCTGGACGCGCGCGATGAGCGGGGCGTGACGGTGCTGCTGATCGAACACCACATGGACATCATCACCGGCATCTGCGACCGGATGCTGGTGCTCAGCTACGGCGAGGTGATAGAGACGGGCATACCGAAGGACGTGATCGCCGATCCGCGAGTGATCAAGGCCTACCTGGGGAGCGCGCATGTCCCAGCCTGACCGCGCCGCGCCCGGTGCCACGCCAGGCCCCTGGAAGTTTGAGGTCGACAGCACACTGATCCGGCTGCTGGCGGCCAACGCCCAGGCGCTGCCGCACCGCGTGGCGGTTCGCGAGAAAGACCGCGGCATCTGGCAGGAGACCAGCTGGGAGCAGACGCTGGAGCAGGTGTTGCGCTGCGCAGCCGGTTTGCAGGAACTGGGGCTACGGCGGGGCGAGGCGATTCTGGTGCTTGGCGACAACCGGCCCCACCTCTACATGGGCATGCTCGCGGCCGGCGCCCTGGGTAGCTACGCGATGCCAGTGTTTCCGGACGCAACGCCCGACGAAATCATGCACGTGGTGCAGCATGTTCACGTGCGCTACGTGCTGGCCGAAGACCAGGAACAGGTGGACAAGGTGCTCGACCTGCGCGAGCGTGGCGCACCGGTCGAGCATGTGGTGTACGACAACCCACGCGGTCTGGGCCGGTACAAGACGCCGGGCCTGAGTTCATGGCAAGACCTGCAGCAGCGCGGCGCCCGCCGGCTGGCCAGCGAAAGCGGCTTGCGCCTGGCACTGATAGACACTGCCACGCCCGACGACCCTGCGGTCTTCATCCATTCCTCGGGCACCACCGGCAAGCCCAAAGGTGTGGTGCTCAGCCACCGCAACATCCTGGCGGGCGTGCGCAACGCCTACCGGGCCCGGGCCTTCGATTTCGGCGAGGACATCCTGGCCTACCTGCCGATGGCCTGGGTCGGCGATTTCGCGATCACCGTTGGCGCTGGCGTGGCCCTGCATTTCACGATCAACGTCCCCGAGCGGCAAGAGACGGTGCTGCATGACCTGCGTGAAATCGCGCCGACGCTTTACCTGGCGGCGCCACGCAGCTGGGACAACCTGCTGACCATGGTGCAGGTACGGATGGAGGATTCCACCTGGCTGAAGAAGCGCCTGTACGACTTCTTCATGCAACGGGCCCTGGCGGCCGAACGGCGCAAGCTCGAAGGCCATCCGAGGACGTTTTCGCAGCGACTGCTGCAACCGCTGGGCGAGTGGCTGGTGACCGGCCCGATCAAGGACCAGCTGGGCCTGTCCCGGCTACGCCACGCCTTCACAGGCGGCGAGGCGATCGGCGAAGACACCTTCGTGTTCTATCGCGCGCTGGGAGTCCAGCTGCGCCAGCTCTACGGCCAGACCGAAAGCAGCGCCTTCAACGCCATGCAGGATCCCGATGAAGTGCGGCTGCACACCGTGGGGCGCCCGCTCCCCGGCGTCGACGTGCGCATTGCCGACGACGGCGAAATCCTGATCCGTTCCGAGAGCGTCTTCGCCGGCTACTACCAGGAGCCAGAGGCGTCGGCCAGGACCCTGGCCGACAGCTGGCTGCACACGGGCGACGCGGGCTACCTGGAGCCCGATGGGCAACTGGTGGTGCTGGGCCGATTGTCCGAAGTGGTCCACACCGCCAAGGGCGAGCGCTACATCCCCAACTACATCGAGAACCGGCTGAAGTTCAGCCCCTACATCAAGGATGTGGCCGTGCTGGGCCGTGGGCGCGACACACTGGCCGCCATCATTTGCGTCGACAAGGAATCCGTGGGCCACTGGGCCGAGGTTCGCGGCATCTCATACATGTCGTACGCCGACCTGTCGCAGCACAGCGCTGTCGTCGAATTGCTGGCCGCGGCCGTCGCGCACCTGAACACCACCCTGCCCGAAGGCCTGAGGCTGCGCAACTTCGTGAGCCTGCACAAGGAGTTCGACGCCGACGACGGCGAGGTCACCCGCACCCGCAAGCTGCGCCGCAACGTGGTGGAAGAGCGCTATGCGCCCATCATCGAGGCCATCTATGGCGGCCAGCGCGAAGTGAGCATGAGCGCTCAGATCGTGTACGAATCCGGCGAGGTAGGCGTAACCGAGCGCCTGCTCGCGATCAAGGAGCTGTAGTGGACGCGATGTACCTGCTCGAGCTGTCCATCAACGGGGCCATGGCCGGCCTGATGTATTCGCTGGTGGCGATGGGCATCGTGCTGATCTACAAGTCGTCTTCCGTCCCCAACCTGGCGCAGGGCTCGCTGGTGATGCTGGGCGCCTACATGGTGCTGGCGATTTCCTCAGGCCTGGGCGTGTCGATGTGGATTGCCATTCCGGCGGCGATGATCGGCATGTTCTTCGTCGGGGTGGGCATCGAGAGGTTCACGCTACGCCGCCTGGCCGGCCGGCCCATCGTGATGATCCTGATGATGACACTGGGCCTGGACATTTTCCTGCGCGCCGGCTCGATGACGATCTGGGGCGGGAGCGGGCGGCCCATGCGCATTGGGGTCAGCGACGAACCGCTGTTTCTTGGGCCGCTGCTGCTCAATCGCGCCTACGTGGTGGGCGCGGTGGTCACCCTGCTGCTGTTCGGCGTCTTCGTGCTGTTCTTCCGCACGCGGCGCGGTGTGGTGCTGCGGGCCATCGCCGATGACTACATGGCTTCGTGGGCGGTCGGCATCTCGGTCGAAGGCGGGGTGGCCCTGTCCTGGGCGCTTTCCTCTGTGGTTGCCACGACCGCCGGTGTGCTGTGGGGTTCGATCCAGAGCGTGGACCAGTCGCTCGCGCTGCTGCTGCTCAAGGGCATCACGGTGGGCGTGCTGGGCGGCCTGGACAGTCTGGCCGGCGCCATTCTGGCGGGCATGCTGCTGGGCGTCCTGGAGAGCGTGGCCGCCGGCTATCTGGACAAGCTTCTGGGCGGGGGCAGCCGCGACCTGGTGGTCGCCGCCGTCCTGATCCTGACGATCATGATCCGGCCGCACGGCCTGTTCGGCCGGCACGACATCGAAAGAATCTGACCCATGTTTTTTCGCCAGGCTGGAATCTTCCACACCAGTTACGGCGCCGACCGGGCGCTGTTCCCCATTCCTGTGGACCGCTGGATGATCACGGTGCTGCTACTGCTGGCGCTGGGCGCGCCATGGATTGTCAGCTCGTTGGCGCTGACCAGCTACGTGATGCCCTGGCTGGTATGGACTGCAGCCGCACTTGGCCTGAACCTGATCCTGGGCTGGGCCGGGCAGTTCCACTTCGGGTACGCGGCCATCATGGGCATCGGCGCCTATACGGCCGTGCATGGCGCGCGCTACGGCATCCCGTGGGAAATCGCCGTCATCCTGGGCGGGTTGATGGCCACCGTGGTGGGCATCGTCTTCGCTTTCGCCGCGCTGCGGGTCAAGGGCCTGTATCTGGCACTGAGCACGCTGGCGTTGCAGTTCGTCATGGACTGGGTCATTTCTCACGTGCCGGCCATCAGCGGCGGGGTTTCGGCAACGCTGCAAGCCCCGAGCCTGAGGCTGCTGGGCCAGGCCGTGACGTCCGAAGCAGGCCTGTACTACGTGGCGCTTGCCTGGTGCCTGCTGGTCACGATGTTCATGCTCAATCTCAAGCGCACGGCGCTGGGCCGGGCGCTGGTGGCCGTGCGCGAGAAGGATTTTGCTGCTGCCGTGATCGGCGTGCAGAGCTTCTATTTCAAGGCAGTGGCCTTCGCCACCTCGTCCTTCATCGGCGGCGTCAGCGGCGCTGTGCTGATCTTCACCTTCTATCGCGCGGTGACACCCGAGCAGTTCTCGGTGGATGTCTCGATCGGCTTGCTGGCGATGGTGATCGTCGGCGGCCTGGGCAGCATCATCGGCAGCTTCTTCGGCGCGGCTTTCATCCTGCTGCTGCCAGGCCAGATCAACCAGCTGATCGCCTGGCTGGCCAAGCTCGCCGGCGCCGGCATCGGTGTAGAGGCGCTGGCCCACATTCCGCACGCCGTCTACGGCGCGCTCATCATCATCGTGCTGCTGGTCGAGCCTATGGGGCTGGGCAAGCTCTACGCCAATGTGCGCAATTACCTGATCTTCTGGCCGTTCGGCTATGCCCGCAAATAGGACCCCCTTGATGATCGCCGCGCCCGCACCCGCCAGCACCGCACCGGTGGAGCCTCTGCTGTCGCTCAACAACGTCGAGGTGATCTACGACCACGTGGCCCTGGCCATCAAGGGCGTCTCGGTGCAGGTGCCTCGCGGCGGCATGGTCGCGCTGCTGGGGGCCAACGGCGCGGGCAAGAGCACGCTGCTCAAGGCCGTCAGCGGCCTGCTGGCGGCCGAACGTGGGCTGGTCACCCGCGGCGAAATCCACTTCATGGGCGGTAGCATCGATGCGCTGGCTCCCCAGCGGCGCGTCAAGCTGGGCATCGTCCAGGTGCTGGAAGGCCGCAGGGTGTTCGAGCACCTCACGCCTGACGAAAACCTGGTGGCGGCATCGGCGGTGCATGGTGGCCGGCACGACATGCAGCGCAATCGGGACATGGTGTACAGCTACTTCCCGCGCCTGAAGGAGAGGCGCGACGCGCAATCGGGATACCTCTCGGGCGGCGAGCAGCAGATGCTGGCCATCGGCCGGGCCCTGATGACACAGCCCAGATTGCTGATGCTGGACGAACCCAGCCTCGGGCTTGCCCCCTTTCTTGTGGCCGAAATCTTCGATATCGTGCAAAGGATCAACCGGCAGGAAGGCCTATCGGTGCTGCTGGTCGAGCAGAACGCGCTGGCCGCGCTGGAAGTGGTGTCGCACGGTTACCTGATGGAGAACGGCCGCATCGTGATGCACGACAGCGCCCAGGCGATGAAGAAGAACCCCGACATCCAGCAGTTCTATCTCGGGGGTGCAGAAGGCAGGAATTTTCACGACATCAAGCACTACAGCCGGCGCAAGCGCTGGCTGAGTTGAAGAACCGGTTTCAAGACCCTGTTCCGCGGCGCGGGCGTACGAAGTGCCCCGGAACATCAAACCAACCGTACGCCAGGAGACATGCGATGAAAATACGATGGCTTTCCCAACTGGCCGGCCTGGTCGTCTCGCTCGCCGTGCCCGCGGCGATGGCCCAGGCGCAGCCGGTCAAGTTTGCGCTGTGTTATGACCTGAGCAAGGCCTACACCTTCGTGACACCGCAAATCGTGCAGGCGGCCAAGGACTATGCCGAAATCCTCAACGCCAAAGGCGGCCTCGAGGGCCATCCGATCGAGATCATCGCGCAGGATCACGGCAACGAGCCGCAGCGCGGCATCGAGTGCTACGAGAAGCTCAAGCGCGAAGGCGTGATGGTTTTCGACATGCTGTCCACACCCGTGTCGCGCGCCGTGCTGCCGCGCATCATGACCGACGGCAACATCCTGCTGCAGTCGTTTGTCGGGCGCGGCGACGCGATCGACGGAGATGTGTTCAAGTGGGTCTTCCCGATCGGCCCGACCTACTGGGGCCAGATGGCCAACGACATCCAGTACATCAAGAACCAGCACAAGGGCAGCTTGAAGGGCGTGAAGATCGGGTTCATCTACCCCGACTATGCGTTTGGCCAGGAGCCGATCCCGGTGCTCAAGACGCTGGCAGCCAAGGAGGGCTTCGAGCTGGAGCTGTACCCCAACCCGCTGCCCGGCAAGGATCAGGCCGCGGTGTGGACGCAGATTCGCCGCGCCAACCCCGACTGGATCATCACCTGGAACCTGTCGGCCATGCACGTGGTGGCCGCCAAGGAAATGAAGCGTAACGGCATCCCGATGGAAAAGCTGATTTCGGTCAATTGGTTCAACGAAGTGGACATCAACAACATCGGCGCGGCCGAAGCCAAGGGCATGAAGCGCGGCACCAATGTGGTCGGCGGCCTGGACCACCCGGTGATCCAGCAGATCATCAAGGACCTGTACGCCAAGGGCAAGGGCAACGGAGACCGCAAGAACCTGGACGACATCTACTACAACACCGGCCTGGCCATGTACTCGGTGATGTTCGAAGGCACCCGCCTGGCGATCAAGCAGGGCGGCTGGCCTTTGACCCCCGCCAAGATCAAGGCGGGGCTGGAGGGGCTGCGCAATTTCGACGCCAATGGCCTGATCGCGCCGGTCACCGTGACGGCCAAGGACCATGGCGGCGGCGGCAAGACCCGCATCGACATGTGGGACGGCGCCAAGTGGGTACCGCAGTCCGACTGGATCGCAGCCTACGGCGACGTGGTGGACCAGGTCGTCAAGGAGCAATCGGCGGAGTTCGCCAAGACCAACAAGTAACTGGCCGCGGGGCGGTGCTCAGCGCTGCCCGGCGACCCAGTCGTTGATCTTCGATTCGAGCATGCGCAGGGGCATAGCGCCATCGCCCAGCACCTGCGCATGGAACGCCCGGATGTCGAAGCGCGGCCCGAGCGTGGCGCGCGCCTGCTCGCGCAGGCCCAGGATGGCCAGCTCGCCCACCTTGTAAGCCAGCGCCTGGCCCGGCCAGGCCATGTAGCGCTCGGTGGCCTGGCGCGCCGAAGGCTCGTCCGTTCCCTCCTGGGCCATCAGGTAGGCAATGGTCTGCTCGCGAGACCACCCCTTCGCATGCAGCCCGGTATCTACCACCAGCCGTAGCGCGCGCTGCAACTCCATCAGCAGCCGGCCGAGGTAGGCATTGGGATCGTCGTACAGGCCCAGTTCCCGGCCAAGGCTCTCGGCATACAGCGCCCATCCTTCGCCATAGGCATCGAACCACAGTGAGCGGCGGAACTTCGACAGGTTCAGCTCGCGCTGCAGGGCGATCTGGTAGTGGTGTCCGGGTTGCCCTTCATGCAGGAACAGCGCGGTCATTCGGGTCGTCGCGTAGGTGGCAGGGTCGCGTATCACGGCGAAGAATACGCCCGGGCGCGAACCATCCTGGGCCGGCGGCACGTAGTAGGGTGACGCGGTATCGCGGCGCATCGCTTCGACGGCCCGCACCTCCAGCCCAGCCTTGGGCGCGCGCGAGAACAGCCGCGGCAGCGCGACCTTGACCCGCTCGTTGATCGCCGAAAACCCGGCAAGTACTTCCTCTTCGCTGTGGAAGGGTGTGAGTTCGGGCCTGCCATCGAGCGACTTGAGGAAGGAATTCAGGTCGCCAGTGAAGCCGAACTGCTCTCTCACCTTTTCCATTTCGGCCCGGATGCGCGCCACTTCGGCCAGCCCGACCTGGTGAATCTGCTCCACCGTCATGTTGGTCGTCGTGCTGTCGCGCACCGCTGCACGGTACCACGCGGTGCCGCCGGGCAGAGCCCCCAGACCGGCGCTGCTACGGCACTGTGGCAGGTACTTCTCCACCAGAAAAGTGCGCAGGCGTTGAACCGCGGGCGCCACCGACTCGGCAACCACCGCGCGGTAGGCCTCGCGCAGCCTCTCCTGGTCGGCCGCGCTGATGCCTTCCGGAAATTGCCGGGTGGCTGCCAGGTAGGGGCTGAGCTGGGGATCGGCCGGCAGCAAGGTATCGAACTGCACGAGCATTCGCTCGATCAGGGGCCGGGGCTGGACGATCCCCGTCGCCATGCCCTGCTCCATGTTGGCGATGGCCTGGTCGATCCAGTCGGGCAGGCGCTTGAGCCGGGCCAGGAAGTGGTCGTAGTTGTCCGCGGTCTGCATCGGCTGGGAGCCCTGCCCGCTGGCCCATTGCGCCATTTGCGCCGGCATGCCGCCCAGCTGATTGATAGGCAGCAGTTGCCACGGG
>JANYAN010000472.1 GCA_025361305.1 Burkholderiales bacterium | reverse complement strand
GACAGCCGGACGCAGAGGTCGCAAAGGTTACGCAAAAGACGCAAAAAGATTCAATTCAAAACTTTCTTCTCGGCTGTTCTTTTGCGTCCTTTGCGCTCTTTTGCGACCTCTGCGTCCGGCTGCCCGATTTCGGTTTCAGGACTCGCCCGTCAAAGTTGCTTGCCGCAGACGGCTAGGAGCCAGGGCGCCGGCCGATTCGAGGATCGGGTAAGCGATCGAACAGATGTGCGAATTGATTCGTTTCAAATCGCTGATCAGGTCAATGTGCAGCGAACTGGTCTCTATGCTCTGAACGGTATTGCCGGTCAGGCGCGTGAGGTGAGTTGCCGAATAGGCGCGCTCGAGATCGCGGAACCGGGCTTTTTCTTCCAGCAACTTCTGGGCATCGCGCACCGAGCCGTTGAGAAAGACGCTCATACCCAGGCGCAGGTTGTCGATCAGGCGGGCGTGCAGTTCGCAGATCTCGGCCATGCCGGCATCCGAGAAGTTGCGGCCCACCTTGATCTTCTTGTCATCGATGTCGATCAGCACCCGCTCGATGATGTCGCCGATCTGCTCCATGTTGATCGTGAAGCTGATGATGTCGGTCCAGCGCCGGCTTTCCTCATCGCCCAGCGCCTCGTGGGAGATCTTGGTCAGGTAATACTTGATTGCCGAATACAGCTCGTCGACCGAGTCGTCCATCTTGCGCAGTTCTGCAGCCAGACGCGAGTCGTTGGTCTTGATGACGGTGAGCATGCCGCGCATCATGGTCTCGACGACATCGGCCTGGTGCAATGCTTCCCGTGCGGCGCACGAGATCGCCAGCGAAGGCGTGGCCAGCGCCGAAGGGTCGAGGTGGTGCGGCCGCCCGGCCACCAGCGAACGGTCCGGCTTGGGCAGCCAGTGCGTGACCCAGCGCGCCACCACCTGGACCACGCCGATGAACAGCACGGCCAGGGCGACGTTGAAGCCCAGATGAAACAGCACGACCACGGTGGCCGCGTCGGCCACATAGGGGCGCACAGTGCGCAGCCACAATTCGATCATCGGCGCGGCCAGGATCACGCCCATCGCCTTGAACACGAAATTGCCCAGCGGCACCTGCCGAACTTCGATCGCTGACCGGGTTGTCGTCAGAACCCCCAGCAAGCCGCTGCCGAGGTTGGCGCCCAGCACCAGCCCCAGCGCTGGTTCGAGCGGCACCATGCCAGCGGCGGCCAGCGTGGCTGTGAGCAGCACGATGGCCAGGCTGGAATAGGCCAGCACGGCCAGCAGTGCGCCGACGGTGACTTCGAGCAGAAGGTCGCTGGAGAGCGATGCCAGCAGGGCCTTCACGGTGGGTGACTGCGTCATGATCGCCGTCGAAGAGCTCACCAGGCCCAGGGCGAGCAGCATCAGGCCCAGGCCGATCAGCACGCGCCCGACGCGGCCCACGACCGTGGACTGGCGCGAGATGAACATCACCACGCCTACGAAGATGAACAGCGGCGACAGCCACGACAGGTCGAATGAAAAGACCACGGTCATCAGGCTGGTGCCGATATCGGCGCCTAGCATCACGGCCAGGGCCATCGGCAGCGTCACCAGCCCCTGGCCGACAAAGGCTGAGACTATCAGGGCAGTGGCCGTGCTCGATTGCACCATCGCGGTGACGCCGATGCCGGAAATCGCGGCTGTGTAGCGGTTGCTGACGCTGCGCGCCAGAACTTGCCGCAAGCTGGCCCCGAACACACGCAAGATGCCTGTACGGACGAGATGGGTTCCCCACACCAGCAACGCTATGGCCGCCAGCAGATTCAACAGATGCTTCATTGCTTGAAGCTTCAACTATACCCTTGACGCACTGCAGCACGCGACGGTGCGGACCGGGCCCTGTCGGGGTTATCGCGTGCGGCGGACTCTGAGCAGTTCGTCCAGGATCAGGCAGCCGGCGCCAATGGTGATGGCGCTGTCGGCCAGGTTGAAGGCCGGAAAGTACCAGCCGTTCCAGTGCACTTGCACGAAGTCGATGACGTAGCCGTGCAGCAGGCGATCCACCACGTTGCCCAGTGCTCCGCCGAGCACACTGGCCAGTGCAAAAGAGAACAGCTTCTGGCCGGCGTGCGAGCGAAGCATCCAGACCATGAACACCGTTGCAGCCAGCCCGACACCGGTGAAGAACCAGCGTTGCCAGCCCGAGGCTGACGCCAGGAACGAGAAAGCCGCGCCGGTGTTGTGGGCCCGTACGATGTTAAAGAAGCTGGTGACGTAGGTGGTGTCGCCCAGCTGGTAGTAGCCGAGGATCAGTATCTTGGTGAACTGGTCGGCGATCAGGACGATCAGGGCCAAGCCCAGCCACGGCAACCAGCTGCCGGCCTTGTTGCGGGCCATCAGGCGTACTTGCGGTCTTCGCCGCCGCCGAACAGGTTGCTGGTGCAGCGCCCGCAGATCGTGGGATGCGCGCTGTCGTGGCCGACGTCGTCGCGCCAGTGCCAGCAGCGCTCGCACTTCTGGCTGGCGGAGGGAATAGTCCGCACGGCCAGCGCCACGCCGGGCAGCAGTTCGACCGCGGAGGTGATGAAGACGAACTTCAGGTCGTCGCCAAGGCTGGCCAGGATGGCGTGATCGGCAACACTGGCTTCGAGTTGCACACGGGCCTGCAGCGACGAGCCGACCCGCCCGTCGGTGCGCAGCGATTCGATGTCCTTGTTGACGACGTCGCGGATGTCATGGATGCGTGCCCACTTGGCCAACAGCGCCTCGTCGGCTGCGCCGATCTCGGCATAGGTTTCGAAAAAGATCGATTCGGAGTTGCCGAAGATCTTCCAGGCTTCTTCGGCCGTAAACGAAAGGAACGGCGCCATCCAGCGCAGCATGGCGTGCGTGATATTCCACAGTGCCGTCTGCGCGCTGCGCCGGGCCAGCGATCCGGACGCGGTGGTGTAGAGGCGGTCCTTGAGGATGTCCAGGTAGAACGCGCCCAGGTCTTCCGAACAGTAGACCTGCAGCTTGGCCACCACGGGATGGAATTCGTAGATTTCGTAGTGGGCCAGCACCTCGGCCTGGAACTGCGCCGCGCGCGACATCGCATAACGGTCGATCTCAAGCATGTCCGCCAGCGGCACTGCGTCCCTGGCCGGAACGAAGTCGCTGACATTGGCCAGCAGGAAACGCAGGGTATTGCGGATGCGCCGGTAGCCGTCCACCACGCGCGCCAGGATCTTGTCGTCGCCGGCGATGTCGCCCGAATAGTCCGACGCAGCCACCCACAAGCGGATGATCTCGGCGCCCAGCTTCTTGCTCACTTCCTGGGGTTCGATGCCGTTGCCCATCGATTTGCTCATCTTGCGGCCTTGGCTGTCCACCGTGAAGCCGTGGGTCAGCAGGCTGCGATAGGGTGCGCGGCCGTACATCGCGCAGGCTGTGAGCAGCGAGGAATGGAACCAGCCACGGTGCTGGTCGTGGCCCTCGAGGTACAGGTCGGCTTCCGGGCCGCTGTCATGCGCGTAGGCCAGTGCGCCATTGGGCAGTGACCCGCGATGGCTGCCTCGCAGCACCGTGGTGTGCGTGGTGCCCGAGTCGAACCACACTTCCAGGATGTCGGTGCTCTTGGTGTAGCTGGCGGCGTCCGCCCCGATGATTGATTCGGCGCTCGCCTTGCTCCAGGCCTCGACACCGCCGCGCCCGACCATGTCGGCGGCGATGTCCAGGATCTCCATCGTGCGCGGGTGCAACTCGCCGCTGTCCTTGTGCAGGAAGAAGGGCAATGGCACGCCCCAACTGCGCTGGCGGCTGATGCACCAGTCGGGCCGTCCGGCGATCATGTCGTGCAGCCGCGCCTTGCCGTTCTGCGGATAGAAGCTGGTTTCCTCGATCGCCGCCAGTGCCAGCTGGCGCAGCGTGGTTCGCGCCTTGTCCTTGGTGAAGACGCCTTCGCCTTCGTCCATGCGGATGAACCACTGGGCCGCCGCCCGGTAGATCACGGGGCTCTTGTGGCGCCAGCAATGCGGATAGCTGTGCGTGATGTCCTGGGTGGCGAACAGCTGCCCGGTCGCCCGCAGCGCCTCGATGATGCGCGGCACTGCCTTCCAGATGTTCAGGCCACCGAACATCGGAAAATCGGGTGCGTACGAGCCATTGCCTTGCACCGGGTTGAGGATGTCGTCGTAAGACATCCCGTGGGCCAGGCACGAGTTGAAGTCGTCCACGCCATAGGCTGGTGACGAATGGACAACGCCCGTGCCGTCCTCGGCCGTGGCGTAGTCTGCCAGGTAGACCGGCGACAGGCGCCGGTAACCCGGGTCGACCTCGTACAGCGGGTGACGGAAGTTCAGGCCGCCTAGCTTCTCGCCTTTGACGCTGGCCAGCACGGTACCGGTGAGGCCATAGCGCTCCATGCAGCTCTCCACTAGCGTGGCCGCCAGCACCAGCAGGCCGCGCTCGGTGACCACCAATGCGTAGTCGAGCTGCGGATTCAGGTTGAGCGCCTGGTTTGCTGGCAGAGTCCATGCGGTGGTGGTCCAGATCACGGCAAACGCGTCCTTGGCCAGCGATGGCAGGCCAAACGCGGCAGCCAGCGCGGCCAGATCGTCGGCCTTGAAGCCGACGTCCACGGTCTGCGACTTCTTGTCCGCGTATTCGATCTCGAACTCGGCCAGTGAAGAACCGCAGTCGAAACACCAATACACCGGCTTCAGACCGCGGTACACGAAACCGCGTTCGACCACGCGTTTGAAGGCGCGGATTTCATCGGCCTCGTTTTTGAAGTCCATTGTGCGATAAGGGTGGTCCCACTCGCCCAGCACACCCAGGCGCTTGAAGTCGGCCATCTGGAGGGCTATCTGTTCGGTAGCGAAAGCGCGGCTTTTGGCCTGCATCTCGTCGCGCGGCAGGTTGCGGCCAAACTTTTTCTCGATCGCGTTTTCGATCGGCAGGCCGTGGCAATCCCAGCCCGGGATGTATTGCGCGTCGAAGCCTTCGAGCTGGCGCTCCTTGACGATCATGTCCTTGAGGATCTTGTTGACGGCGTGGCCCATGTGGATCTGCCCGTTGGCGTACGGCGGCCCATCGTGCAGGATGAACTTCGGTGCGCCGGTGCGTGCGTCGCGCAATTTTTTGTAGATCCCGTTCTCGTCCCACTCCTTGGCCCAACCGGGCTCG